>CACZQA010000103.1 GCA_902783175.1 uncultured Coriobacteriaceae bacterium | reverse complement strand
GCTGGAATCGGACTCGAGCTCGGCGAACTTGGCCTTCATGGTGGGATTGCCGCGTGTGAGACGTTTGACGGTGAGCTTTTCTGCCTTGTCGTTGGCAAGGCGCAGCTGGCGCTCCGACGACGTGAGCGCATCGCGTACTTTTTGCAGGTGCGTGATAGTCTTGTCGATCTCGTCGATGGCGGTCTCGAATTTGCGACTCGCCGTCTCGAAGTTCTTGCCGAACTTCTCCTTGAAGTCGTTCAGGCTGTTCTCGAAGTTGGTGACGTCGATGTTTTGCTGCTGGATCTCTGCGAGCTGGTGGCGGTACTCGTTGGCGTTGCGTGCCGCGTTGCGCAAGATGGTGATGATCGGGATGAAGAACTGCGGCCTGATGACGTACATCTTGGGATAGCGGTACGAGACGTCGACGATGCCCGTGTTGTACAGCTCGCTGTCGGGCTCGAGCAAGCTGACAAGCACCGCGTACTCGCAGTGCTTGTTGGTGCGGTCGCGGTCGAGCTTCTTGAAATGCTCCTCGTTGCGCTTGTGGTACGTGGCCTCTTCTTCCTCGTTCTTCATCTCGAACATGATCGAGATGACCTCGTTGCCATCGGCATCGAGCTCGCGGAATATGTAGTCGCCCTTGGTGCCCTCGACGTTGGTGGTGTCCTTCTCGAAGTACGCGTTTTGAAAGGCCGTCGCGCGGAGCTTGTTGAACTCTATCTCGCAGTGCTGCTCGAGCGACTCGCCGAGCATCTTGGTGTTGAGGCGGGCGCGCATGTCGCGCACGCGCTCTATCTCGCGTTCGCGGTCCGCGATGATCGCGTCCTTGACCCTGAGCTTCTCCTCGAGCTCTGACTTGTGGGCGACTTGTAGGCGGGCGTTTTCGGTCTTCTCCTGCTCGAGGCGCGCCTTGAGCTCGTCGCGCTCGCGCTCGACCTTGACCTGCGCGTCTTTGAAATGGTCCGTGGCCTTGGAGACGGCGAGCTCCGTCTTGGCCTCAAAGGTGCTCGTCTGCTGCTCGAGCTGCTCTTGCAGTCTGGCGATGGTCTGCTCACGCTCGGCGATGTCGTGCTGCAGCCTGCTCTCCGCATCTTGCCGGGCAAGTTTTGCCGCGGCGTCGCGCTGGGAAATCTCTGCCGTGAGCTCGACGATGCGCGCATCGCGCGCCGCGAGTTCCGCCTGCATCTTGCCTTTGGTCTTTGCCTCGACGAGCTCTGCGGTCTGGCGCTGCTGCTGGTCGAGCTGCTTGGCAAACTCGGCGTCGCGCACCTGGCGTGCGATCTCCGCATAACCCGCCTCGTCCATCTGAAAGACGGTGTGGCATTTGGGACATTCGATTTCGTTCATGGCGTTGGACCTTTCAACCGCGTCGACGCTGACGTGCTGCAGCCTAGCACGCGGCACTGACACGGTTTACTTGTCGGCACACTGGCGCGCGCGGCGCCTGCGCAGGCGCTCGTGCTTTGCCGCACGCTCGCGCGCGAGGCGCTCCGGGCCGTACTTGCCCTGGATGATGCCGACGCCGACCATGACCCCGACCACGCCGAGCGCAAGGACGAGCATGCCCGGCCCGGGGAGCACGAGCATGGCCACGCCCGCGAGCGCGACGAGCACGCCCGCGACGATGACGAGCACGCCGAAAGCGGGGTGCGGCTGCCGCCTGTCCAGATGCGCCTCCATCTTGCGCAGGTTCTTCCTGACCAGGACGAACAGGCGGATAAACCACTTCTTGAGTCTGGTGAAAACGTCCATATCGCGCACTGCCCTGCCGAGCCCCTAGCTATTTGACGACCATGACGGGCAGGTCGACGGACCTGAGCACGGCAGAGGAGACGCTGCCGAGCGCCGCGCGGATGGCGCCCAGACCGCGACGCCCCATGACGATGCAATCGACCTTCTGCTCCTTCGCGTAGTCGGCAATGACCTCGTGCGGACGCCCGTTCTTGATGACGATCTGGATGTCGACGTTGTCAGGCACGGAGTTGAAGAACTCTTGGATCTGGTCTTGGATGACGTGCTTTTGGCTCTCGGCGTAGTTCTTGCGTGTCTCGTCCTTGGCAGCCTCGCTCACCTCGGGAACGCCCGCCATGCGCGCCGCCACTTCGAACGTCGTGTCGTCGAAGCTCATGGGAGGGGCAACCTCCAAGACGGTGACGTGCGCGGGTTCGTCGCCCTTTGCCATCTCGAGCGCCGCGTTGAGCGCATGCTGCGATTGGACCGAACCATCAAAAGGAACAAGCACGTGGGTGAACATGGTGAACCTCCAAAAAAATGAGGGCAGTAATCTACTGCCCTCATTGTACCAGCCGAATTCTCACGGCTCGGCTACAGGAAAAACACGATTGAGTCGACGATGAACAGCGGGATCAAGATGCCGCACGACCACTTCATGTACCCGAAGAAGCTCGGCATCTGCACGCCCGCCTTCTCCGCGATGTTCTTCACCATGAAGTTGGGGGCGTTGCCGATGTAGGTGACCGCGCCCATGAAGACGGCACCGGCGGAGATCGCGAGGAGCATGGGAACCGCCACGTCGCCGACTGCGGTCGTGAGGTACTGCATGCCGTCCGCGCCGAGCGAGCCCGCCGCCGTCATGAACACGACGTAGGTGGGCGAGTTGTCGAGGAACGACGAGAGCGCGCCGGTGGCCCAGAAGAACTTGAGCGGCGAGTCGATGCCGATGCTGCCGCCGTAGGTGCGCAGGATGGCGAGCGCCGGGATCATCGTGATGAAGATGCCGATGAAGAGCTTGGCCACCTCGGAGATGGGGCCCCACTCGAAGTTGTTGCGCTCGCGCAGGTCCTTGCTCGTGGTCGCCCACGAAAGCCCCATCGCGATGAAGATCAGCACGACCTGCACGAGATAGTCGATGCCGACATGCGTGCCGAACACGCTGATGCCGTAGGTCTTGCCCGTCGCCGGGTCGATGAACGCGTCCATCTGGGGGATGGCGCCGTTCAGGATGACGGCCACGATGATGAGCGCCAGGAAGAAGAAGTTGTGCCAGCCCTCGATGCGGATCGGCACGCGGTTGTCGGCCGTCGCCTCGAGTTGCATAGCCTCGAGGCCTTCCCTGCCCTCGTTCATGACCATGCGGCGGTCGATGAGGGCGAACACGACGAGCAGCAGGATGGTGTTGAGCAGCAGGATCGGCCAGATGTGCTGCAGCGTCCAGAAGAACGGAACGCCGCGCAGGTAGCCGAGGAACAGCGGCGGGTCGCCCAGCGGTGTCAGGCAGCCGCCCATGTTGGCGACCATGAAGATGAAGAACACGACGATGTGCACCTTGCGCTTGCGCCACAGGTTGGCACGAAGCAGCGGGCGGATGAGCAGCATGGCCGCGCCGGTCGTGCCGACCCAACTGGCAAGGAACGTGCCGATGAGCAGCAAGATGACGTTGTTCTTCGTCGTGCCGACGATGGTACCGCGCACGAGAATGCCGCCGGAGACGACGAACAGGCCCAGCAGCAGCACGATGAACGGGATGTAGTCGCCGACGATGGTCTCGGCGAGCTGCTCAGCGCTCGTCTCGGGACCGAAGCCGATGGTGAAGGGCACAAGGAACACGAGCGCCCAGAACGCGGCGGCGAGGAGCTGGTGTTTCTCCCACCACTCGCCTTTCACCAGTGGCATGATCGCGATCGACAGGAGCATGCCCACAAAG
>CACZQA010000102.1 GCA_902783175.1 uncultured Coriobacteriaceae bacterium | reverse complement strand
TGGAGATAATCGGGCGAGAAGAGACGTGAAATCTGCGCCGCGTCAAATGAGATTTGTCGGCAAATTGTTACCTTGACCTGCGCAAATAGCATCAAGCCACACCACGGGACATCCGAGCCCCGTCGATGTGGCTTGACACTCCAGACACTATGTACACCCTGACTGCAGCGCACCAGAAGTGTTTTTGAATTGAGCGGTCCTGCGAATCAGCAGGCTTTCATCTGCTGAGAGACTTCTTCTTTCGTGATGCCGTACTCGTCAATAAAATCAAGAAACTTGCGGCGCTTCTTCGAATGCCGCAATGACACCCCACCGATGATGATCGCCGCAATGAGCGCGACGCCCTGGGCAAGTGGCTGATCCTCGATCACGCCGAACCTGACCGCAAACGAGTAGGCGGCGATTGCGGCGAAGAAGACACAGGCGAGCACGAGCATGAGCGTGAAATCCTTGGAAGCCTCGCGCTTGAGCTCGATTGCCTGACGCATGTGCTTCTTTCTGCGGTTAACCCCAGATCCAGACATCGGCATCCCCCGCTTTCCCACAGCACACAGGTCTTGAACGCTTGTTGCACTATTGTTTTACCAAGCAGGCGCCGCACGGAGAAGAGCCCCGGTTTTTGCGAGGGCGCAAATGAAATTTGACGCCGCCTTGAACTCGCGCTCCGGGGAATCCCGCAGGCAGCCTACTCCATATTGGTGAACTGCTCTTTGACATCGAGCACGAGCCGCTTGACGAGGCCCGCCCGCTTTGACTCGGGGTCGTAGAGAGCCACAAAGCGCCAGTCGAGCCTCGAATCGAGGAAGGGTATGGCGACCGTGCCCCGGGGCGGGCACATGCTGAAGCGCTCCGAGACGATTCCAATTGAATCGCCGCGCCTCACCATGTGAAGCATCGTGCTCGAGCTGGGGATAATGCTCACGCTCGTGCCGCTGCAGCCGAGAGCCTCAAGCCGCGCGAATAATGGTTGGTATTGAAAGGGGGGCGTGGACATCAGCAGCAAGTGTTCGGCCTGCAGATCATCGACGGTAATGCCCGCCGTGGGAAGATTGCACTGCGTACTCGCGAGCGCATACGCGCGCGACCGGTACAGGTCGACCGCCTTCACGCCGGCGTAGGTCCGCTGCATGCACATGACAAACGCAACGTCCGCATCGCCAGAGAGGACGTGCTGGTAGCACTGCTCGGGGGAATGCTCGGAAAAATGCAGCAAGTTTGCGCGGATGGCGAAGTACTGGTCGACCTCTGGCGGGATTCCCGCGAGGAAGTTGACGCCCATGGTGACGTTGAGCGGGGCGTCGGCATCTTCGATGCTCGTGAACATGGATTCCATCTCGTCGACCTTGGACAGCACCTGCCTCGCCTTGTGAATGGCCTGCAGACCTTCCGGCGTGGGGACCATCGCATTGCCCTGGCGCTCGAAGATGCTGATGCCGAGTTCGCCTTCGATCGATTTGACGGCATGAGCCACGTTCTGTCTGCTCGTGAAGCATGTCTTGGCCGCCTGGGCATAGCTCGAGGCATCTGCCGCCGCAACCAGGTAGCGCAATTGCTGGATTTCCACGTCTCCCCCGCTTCTCATCCATGACAAGTGCTGACCGAACGTATGAACAGCGGGCCTGTCAGGCCCACAAAAAAGAAGTGGACCTGTTCACGCCAGACCCGCTTCTCCTTTGAAAAAGATACTACTCAGATTTTAGATTATCAATGCGACGGAGATAATCCTGGCACTTCGCGGCATAAGACTCGTCGGCACGATGCAGCATCGACTGCTCGAACATCTCCTTGGCACGCTGCCTCAGGCGCCGTTCCTTCTTCGGGTTGCCCTGCGCCTGCTCTGCCAAATAGTAATGGGAGACGCCCACGCAGTAGAGCCACATCCAGTCCGACGAGCCACCGCGCATCGTGCGGATGAGGTCGTAGGACTCGCGGTAGCGGCCGAGGTGGTTGTACGCATCGGCGACGTCAACCAGCAGGTAGTTGTCGCGCTGCCGCTCGGGAAGCCCCATCACGAAATCGGCAAGATCTTGCCACTGCTCGTCTGCCTGCAGTTGTTTGACCTTTTTCTCGATGCGGTACCGCTTGAAGGGATTGCCGAACAGAGGATTCATCGTGATTCCTGCCCCTCGTATCAGACGGGCCACCGGCGGTGTGCCCGTGGCCCGAGAATGTTTGCCCCGCTTGCCTTATGCGAGTCGCGCGAACTTGCGCTTGCCGACCTGGAGGACGGCGCCACGCAGCTTGTCCGCCGGCACGTGGTACGTCTTGACGGGAACGGCTTCTCCGTCGACCTTGACCCCGCCTCCGTCGATGAGACGACGGCCTTCGCCGTTAGAGGATGCGAGCTTTACGTCGGCGAGCAACTTGGGCAGGTACACGCCGCCATTCTCGGGGTCTTCGACGAGCTCGACCTCGAAGGTCTCGATGTCCTCGGGCACCTGGTGCTCCTTGAACTGGCGGTCGAACGCGGCTTCCGCTTCCTGTGCCGCCTGCTCGTCGTAGTACGCAGCGACGATTTCACGCCCCAGACGGCGCTTGAGCTGGTTGGGGTCGAGCCTGCCCGCCTTGTAGTCGGCCTCTATCTGGTCGACCTCGGAGACGGGGAGCTGGGTTGCCAGGCGGAAGTACTTGGGCATGAGCTCGTCGGGGATGCTCATGACCTTGCCAAACTGCTGCGCGGGCTCGTCGGTGAGGCCGATGTAGTTGCCGTAGGACTTGGACATCTTCTTGACGCCGTCGGTGCCCTCGAGCAGCGGAAGCGTCAGGCAGACCTGGGGCTCCATGCCCTTCTTCTCCATGAGCTCGCGGCCAGCCAGCAGGTTGAAGAGCTGGTCGTTGCCGCCGAGCTCGACGTCTGCTTCGATCATGACGGAGTCATACGCCTGCATGACCGGGTAGATGAACTCGTGCAGCGCGATCGGGAGCTGATTGTGGTAGCGCTTGGAGAAGTCGTCGCGCTCGAGGATGCGCGCGACGGTGAAGTTTGACAGCAGGCCGAGCAGCCCCGCCATGTCGAGGTCGAAGATCCACTCGCTGTTGTGGCGGACAGTCGTCTTTTCGGGATCGAGGATCTTCATGGCCTGGTCCATGTAGGTACGCGCGTTTTCCTCGATCTTCTCGCGCGTGAGCTGCGGGCGCGTCGTGTCGCGGCCCGACGGGTCGCCGATGAGCGCCGTGCCGTCGCCGATGATGAGCGTCACGTTGTGGCCGAGGTCCTGGAACTGGCGCAGCTTGCGCAGCGGGACCGCATGCCCGATGTGCAGGTCGGGGCTCGTCGGGTCGACGCCGAGCTTGATGTTGAGCGGCTTGTTCCTCTCGAGCTTCTTCTTCATATCCTCGAGCGGGATGAGGTTCATCACGCCAGACTGAATGATGTGGAGTTGTTCTTCGCTTGAAAGCACGTATCTCAACCTTTCGTTTGCTGTCGCCTGATCAGTTTTCAGACATGGTATCACGAGAGCCGCAGCATCCCGCTGCCCGTCGCTCACTACTTGACCTGACGGAACAGGTGCCCCGTCGTCGTATTCTCCTCCTTGGCGACGTCTTTGCCGCGCAACGCGCGCCTCACGCGCCCGAGCTCCTCTTCGACTTGCGGGGCATCCGCGAGGGTGGAATCCACCGCAAAGCCGCGCACGCCCGCATTGACCAGGTCGCCGATAGCGTGCACCGTGTCGAGCGGCACGGCATTGTAGATATGCCCCCTGCCCTCAACGTCGGTGGTCACGGGGAACTGGTAACCCTTGCGGTCGGCAAGGTAGCGCCGCGCCCCCGTGCGGCGCCTGCAGACGGCACACTTGCGGTCGCATTCTCCTTCGGCCATGAGGAAGCAGTGGTCGCTCACCATGAGCTCCTGGTTGCCGTGGACGACGACGCCCAGCGGCAGCGGGCTGTCATCGGCGAGCAGCTTAAGCTGGTGCAGCGTCAGCTCGGGGCTCATCCACGCGAAGGTCGCGCCGAGCGCCGCCCAGGTCTGCAGCGCCTCGATGTTGGTTGCGTAGAGCTTGGGACCGATCGCCTTGCCGGGCGCGAACTCCTCGAGCGTGCAGGCGATATCGGTCTGGCTGAAGTCGATGTCGGTGGCAAACGGCGCCATCTGCGACATGTCGACCACGCCGCGGAAATCGAGAAGCGGCTCCGGCGCGTTGCCGTTGCCGAGCTCGACGCTTGCCAGCACCTCGGACACGAACGCATCGAGAGCTGCCTTCCTGAGCTTGTGCAGCTGCGAGAAGCCCACGCCAGCGCCCTCAGAGACCTCGACGTTCCAGGAAGCGCAGGTGAACGGGGTATTGCCCAGACGGCCGACATGCTCGATGACGTCTTGCCTCGTCACTGCCTTGGTGCGCGCAGGCTCCACGACGGCGCCTTCAACCGAGGCGGAATGCCCGGCCTCGTCGGAAACCGAGATGCGAAGCGGCTCGCCCACGACCACCCTGACGTCCAAGGCGACGGGGATGGCAAGTCCCTGCTCTGTGCGCGCATCGGCATCTGCCGCAAGGCGCGCGGAGCGCACGCGGAAGATGCGGTCCCCCGGAGAGACCGCGCCGCGGATCGCGAGCTTGGCCTTGCCGGGCGCGAGGGAATCGGATGTGTCGACCGTGTACGTGACGCGCCCCTTCGTCGTCCAGACCTCGAGCAGGTCGCCCACGTGCAGCTCCTCGGTCGCGTTGACGCGGACCAAGCCGTTGCCAAAGCCGGCGACGCGTCCGACCGCGACGCCGCGGTTGTTGGGGCGCTTGTAGCCCATCATGGCATTGCCGCGCTCGCCGGTGAGAAACGCCGTGGTAAAGCCCCTGCTGAACGCCTCTGCAAGCTCGCGCTTCTCGTGCTCGGTTGCCCGATACGACGCTGTATCCTCCCACGCGCGGTCGAGCGCCTCGCGGTACGCGCCCGTGACGGTCGAGACGTACTCGGGCGACTTCATCCTGCCCTCGATCTTGAGGGAGGCGACGCCCGCGTCGATGAGCTGCGGAAGGACCTCGATGCCGCACAGGTCGCGCGGGCTCAGCAGGTACTGGCCCACATCGGCGAGCTTCTTGCCGTCTTTGTCCACGAGGGAATACGGCAGGCGGCACGGCTGCGCGCACAGACCGCGGTTGGCGCTGCGCCCGCCGACGAGCGACGAGAACAGGCACTGCCCCGATTGGCAGATGCACAGCGCACCGTGCACGAAGCACTCGAGGTCCATGCCGAGGCCGCTCAGCTCCTTGATCTGCGCGATGCTCAGCTCGCGGGCGAGCGTAACACGCGTGGCGCCCAGCTTGCGGGCGAACTCGATGCCCCGCGGCCCGCGGATGTTCATCTGCGTAGACGTGTGTAGCTCGAGTTCGGGCAGTTCGCGGCGCAGCACCGACATCAATCCGATGTCCTGGATGATCGCCGCGTCGATGCCCGCCTCGGCCGCCGTCGCGACGGTGTGGAGCGCCTCGTCCATCTCGCCGGGGAACACGAGCGTGTTCGCCGTGAGATAGACCTTGCGGCCGCGCAGGTGCGCGTCATCGCACGAGCGCTTGAGGTCGTCGAGCGTGAAGTTGTCGGCGTTGCGCCGGGCGTTGAAGGCGCCTGCGCCAAGGAAGACGGCATCGGCGCCTGCGCCGAGCGCAGCCTCGAACGAGGCGCGATTGCCCGCGGGTGCGAGCAGTTCTGGTTTTCTCATAAATCCTCTACCACGTTGTTGTCTGGGAAAAAGATATGCGGCCGCACGCTCTACATGCGCGCCGTGTCGGCGGCGAGGCGCTCGCGCGCCTGGTCGAGCTGGACCTTGACGGCATCGTGCCCCGTGCCGCCCGCCGTGATGCGGCGCGCGACGATCTTGTCGATATCCACCGCATCGAGCGCGCCGGCGTCGAACAGCGGATCTGCCTGCTTGAGCTCGTCGACCGAGAGCTCCTGCAGGGTCTTGCCCTGCTTCTCGCACTCGAGCACGAGCTTGCCGACCACCGCATGCGCGTCGCGGAACGGCATGCCCTTGCCGACCAGGTAGTCCGCGAGGTCCGTCGCCGCCATGAAGCCGCCGTGCGCGCCCTTGCGCATGGCATCCGCGTTGACGGTCATCGTGCGGATCATGCCGGTCATGACGACGAGGGAATCGCTCAGCGTGTCGACCGCGTCGAACACGCCTTCCTTGTCTTCCTGCATGTCCTTGTTGTAGGCGAGCGGCAGCCCCTTGAGCGTGGTCAAAAGCCCCATGAGGTCGCCGTAGACGCGGCCTGTCTTGCCGCGGATGAGCTCGGCGAAATCGGGGTTTTTCTT
>CACZQA010000101.1 GCA_902783175.1 uncultured Coriobacteriaceae bacterium | reverse complement strand
TCCCCGTTCTGGTCGGCTCCTTCGCCGCTTCTTGACGGGATTTGAGAGGATGCCGCGGAAGACGAGCTCTCCACTGGCTGCTCTGCGAAGGCTCCGGGCGAGTAGTTGCGGTTCCATTGGTCCATGTAGGCGTCGAACGCTGCGTATCCTGCGGCGAGGATGACCACCGTGACCGCCGCGGCGATCGCCGCTTTCTTCGCCGCGCTCAGTCTCGGCTTGTTCCTTCTTCTCATGCGGATTCTCCTTCCTAGTAGCGGACGGCGCACGTGAAGTACGAGATTCCCGTTGCGCGCCTGCAGACGTCCCCGGTGTGGGGCTCGTGAATGTATTCGTTGCCGCCCACGTAGATGGCCACGTGGCCGGGCTTCCAGAGGATGTCCCCGGGCCTCGCCTGGGAGAGGGGTATCTTGGTCCCGCCGTTCGCCTGGTCCTCGGAGTAGTGCGGAAGCGAAATGCCCGCCTGCGCGTAGCAGTACTGGACCAGCCCCGAGCAATCGAGCGCCTTCCCGGGCGTGCTGCCGCCCCACACGTAGGGGACTCCCAGCTGCGATTCGGCGGCGGCGACTATCGCGTTGCCGTTAGCCGTGCCGTTTTTGAAGTCCTCCAGGCTCATGCCGTCGAATCGTCTGAGCCCGTAGGCGTCCATGACCGACTTCAGGGAGTCGACATACGACGAGGAGGTCGCGTAGCCAGCGTCCTTGAGCCCTTCCGCCATCTTGTCCGAGTCGTGCTGTGCGATCGCCTGCTGGATGAGCGGGTTGCCCGCGTACCTCTGGTTCTGCAGCAGGACGCGCGACCTGAAGACGATGCAGTCGCGGACGCTGTTGAACCGCGTGAAACCCGCCATGATGCTCACGGTCTGCCCGCCGTACTCCTCGTTGGTCGACCAGCTGTGCTTCCCGGCGACCTCCGGACAGGATGCGAAGCTCGGGGACCACTTGATTCCGAAGAGGTTGTTGTCCTGCGTCGCGAGTCCCGAGAGGTGGTCTCCCTGGCCGGATTCGACGATGATCTGCGCAAGCGTGCAGCCAGCCGGGTGGCCGTACTGTTCCTGGCACTCGAGAGCGGCTTCGACCATCTCGGTCGTTATGTAGGGCGGGAGCCCCTCCACGGCTTGCTTCGACGCCTCGTTCTCCCAGAACCCGAACAACGAGCTCACGAGCTGCGAAACCAGAAGGACCGAGAGAACGACGAACGCCACGGCTGCGAGTATGCCGGCAAGCGGCGCAGCCGCGGATGATGCCGCTGCGGCTATGGATTTTGCGGAGGCGCCTCTAGCGGCTTTGCCCACTGCCGCCTTCGCCCCCGTCCCAGCCTCTCGCGCTTCGTGGGCAAGCCGGGCCTTCGACCAGGTCTTTCGTGACTGGATTCTCCTCTTGGCCTGCCTTGCGTCGCGTGCCTTGCGGGAGGCCGAAGCGGCTTTTCCCGCATCGCTTTCGGCAACTCCGCTCGCACCTTTCCTGGCGCGTATCGTTCTCCCGATGCGGAACGCTCTGTCGGGCAGGCTACCGAGGGTGCTTGCCGCATCGTCGCCCGCGTCGCCTTCCTGCGCGTGAGCGTCTTCGCCGGCGCCTGCGGTCTCCGTTCCGAGCGTGATGGCGACCTGGGCGGCGGTTGCCTTCTTCCCGGATATCCTTGCCGCTCCCTGGCCGGGTGCTGCCTTGGCTGTCGCCTCTGTTCCACCGGGCGCTTCCGAAGGCGCTTCTTGCCCTTTCTTTCCCGCTTTGAGCGAGGCGAACTGCTTCTGCGCGTCGGTTTCCTCCGCCACGCTCACTTGCATCTTCGCGATTCCGCTTGTCACCGCGTCGGTCCTCTGGGTCGAGGCGACGTCGGACGCTGAGGCGACGCTGTGCGCTCCCAGCTCCTGCGGTTTCGGGTTGGTCCCCGTCACTTCTCGGCGCTCCCGCCACGCATCGCCGCCCTCTTCAGAGCTGCGATCTCCTCGGGCTTGGTGTTGAACAGGTCGTAGAGGGCGCCCTTGGGGAAGTCGTCCTTGATCGGCACGCGAGCGCCGCCCGCCACGAGCAGGCCCTCGCCGGCGCGGACCGACTCGTCGATGTAGCCGGCTTCCTGGGCGGAGAGGTCGAGCAGGTCCGTCCAAGCCTTGCGGTCGAGCGGCGACTGCTTGTGCAGCAGGATGAAGTCGGAGTTGAGCACCATGTTTCGCGCTTCCTCGTGCTCAAGCATGTAGACGCTGTTCTGCGTGATGCCCGTCGCCACGAGGTTGAACTTGCGGCCCTCTGCCCAGAACTTCGAGAAGTAGGTGATGATAGCCGGATGGCCGAAGAGGCTCTGCACCTCGTCGATGTAGAGCCAGGTCGTCACGCCCCGTTCGAAGTTCCGGTACATGCGGTTGCGCACCGTCTCCAGGACCGCGATGATGCCGAACGCCCTCATGTTCTCGGAGAGGTCCTTGAAGTCGACGTTCGTGATGCGCTTCTCGAAGGTCACGTTGGATTCGTGGTTGAAAAACGAGAGGGCGCCTTTGACGTAGCGCTCGTATCGCAAGGCGATCTGCGCGGCTTCCCGTTCGGGCTGCGACTGAAGGATTCGGTAGAAGTCCTCAAGGAGCGGCAGCCTTCCCTCCGCCGAGCACGTCGAATAGGCCGCCTCCACGCACCTGCTGATGATCGACTTGTCCGCCTCGGGAAGCCCCTCGGAGCCCTCGGCCATCATCGCCGACGAGAGGGCCAGGAAGGCGTCGATCTTGAACGCCATCTGCGCCGCAGTCGACTGGTGCGCCACGTCGGAGAGGTCGAAGGGGTTGAGGTGCGTGCCCGAGCCGGGCGCGAACCTGATGCACTCGCCGCCGCAGCCCTCGACGACAGGGCTGTACTCGCCGGCGGGATCCAGCACGATGATCTCGTCGTCCGGGTACGCGAGTATCGTGTTCACGATCTCGCGCTTCACGGAGAACGACTTGCCCGATCCCGGTTTGCCGGCGACGAAGCCCATCGGGCTCGCGAGCAGCTTGCGGTTGCAGAGCACCAGGTTGGAGCTCTGCTTGTTCTGCCCGTAGTAGCCTCCGCCCGTTTGCATGAGCTCCTGCGTGGCGAACGGCATCTGCACGGCGACCTGCGCGGTCGTCATCATCCGCGAGACCTCCACGTGGTTGTGCCCCAGGGGCAGCACGGAGTTCATGCCCTCTCTCTGGCGGTAGTCGAGCGCGTCGACCTCGATTGAGTTGCGCCGCGCGGTGGACACTATCTGCATCACGCGGTCCTGGAGGGTCTCGTAGCTCTCCGCGTACGTGTAGACGAGTCCCGTGTACACGTAGAGGCGCTGGTTCTTGTTCTGGAGGTGGTCGAGCAGGTCTTCCGCCTCCTCCTTGGAGTACTTGAGCTCCGAGGGCAGGATCTGGAAGTCGTACCCTTTCTTCACGGCGCTCATCTGCTCGTCGATGATCTCCTTGTCCATCCAGGCGATTCGGCGCTTCACGAAGGCGACGGAGGCGGCCTTGTCGAGCGGCTGAACGTGGATGGTGATGGCGAGCGGGATGGGCAGGTCGATGATCTCCGCCAGGCAGCGGTCGGTGAGCTCGCTGCCGAAACGATGCAGGGAGAGCACCTGGCACCACGTCCCGTCGCTCCTGTAGCAGCTGCCGAGTCCATCGGGCTTGAAGTCGAGCGCATCGGGGCAGACGAAGTCCTTCGCGGTGAGGCTCCCCATGGCGCCCACCTGGTCCCAGTCGAAGACGAAGGGCGCACCCGGTCTGAGCAGCCCGTTTATCGCTTTGAGCCGCTCCTCTCCCGTGAGCTTGCGCGCGGTGCTCCGGATCTTCGCGAGGGTCTGCTCCGCGTCGTTGCGCATCCGGGCGAGCTTCGGGATGGCCTCGTCGACCGAGGCGGCTCCGGTCGCGAAGGTCAGGTAGCGCTCGCGGGTGAGGTTGGAGATGCCCTCGCGCATCTTGTCGTTGAGGATCTTGTTGTACTCCCGTGCGTACCCGGCCGTCGCGGGGTCGCGCTCCTCGAAGAAGGTGCGGTTGCCGATCTCGGATGCGGGGATTGGGGTGTTCGTCACCGTGAGCTGCACCGACGAGCCCGACCCGAAGTAGTCGAACAGCTGGCACCAGCCTGAGAAGACCGCCTGCTGGGCTTCGTCCCGGGCGGATTGGTAGCTGATGTCGTCGAAGGCGAGGGTCTCGCTGAACAGGCCCTCTTCTACCTGGCATGTTCCGTCTCGGTACATGAGGTCGAAGCCGACCGCGCCGTACACGTCCTTGGCGGCACGGCGCTTGCGCCTCTGCTCCTTGGTCTTCTCGTCGAGGCGGGTCTCCTGCTCCCGGACGCGGCGGTCTATCGACTTGCGCGGCGCCTTCAGGACCCGCGCTTTGGCGGGTGCCTGGGCCTTCCTATCGTCTCGTTCCTTGCTCCTCTTCAATGGGATCACGCTTCTCCGCTCCCTTCTTCCATGCTCTTCTCCTTGCCTTGCGGTCGCATTTCCTGCACGCTACGTCGCGTACCGGGAATCTGCCCGCGGTCGAGTACGCGAGCTTTCCGTCGCCCAGGACGTGCTCCGCCCAGAGGGGTATGAACTTCTCCGCCTTGAGCCCCTTGGGACGCCAGAAGCCCATGAGCCAGAACGGCATGGAAGCCGCCATGACGGGCAGCGTCGCATCTGATACGGGTATCCCGAAGGCGAAATAGGAGGTCGCCGCCGCCCCGAACGAGGCTGCGATGCCGCCTGCCATGCAGGCCAGAGTACGGGCGGACATCTTGCCGACGACCTTTTCCGTGTACTCACCGATGTCCTTGTGGACCGTCACGCTCAACATGCGCGGCGCCCTAGTTCGGCATCCATGAGGTGTCGAGCATGCCGAAGTACACTGCGGCGGCGATGATGATGGCCCCGCCCGCGATGGTAGAGATGGCGCTCGCTATCGACGCCCCGCCCTGCTGCTCGCGGATCGCGAGTCCCAGCGATACGGCTCCCCAGACGACCAGGAAGCCGCCGAGGAACGTCACGCAGCCCGAGACGAGATGGATGATCTGTTGAAGCATTGGTTTCGCTCCTTCGCATCGTGCGCGGCTGGTGTGGAAGTGCCGCGCGGCATTACAATCTTTTCGGAGCGCTTCTCGCGCTCCTTCGCATCGGGCGGCGGTCTCCAGGAATGGTTGTGGAAGGCTGTCCCGGATCTGCGCCAGTGGCGCGGCCGCCGCCTGTCACGCTATTCGCGGCCTCCCTTCCTCGCGGCGTACTTTCCGAAATCGAACGGCTCCGAGAACCTGCATCCCTCGTGCCCCGGGTAGACAAGGTTCCATCTGGGGTGCCTCTCGATGTCGTATTTCCGGTCCTTCAAGGGGTCGGTTCCCGTGATGAGCACGATCGCCTCGTCCCGCGGGAGCTTGGCAACCTCCGCTGCCTGGATCAGGTCCCTTTCGAGCGTGTTCCAGTTGCGGGTGGACGTGGCCTGACCGCCGCGGCTCTCGTTCCAGGTGACGGTCGCGACCGTCTCCTTGCCGACCGTCTCCGAGATTTGCTTGACGGTCTCGGTGGACTTGCCGCCCAGGAAGAGCACGGTGTCGCAGCAGTCCACGATGGTCGGGGCGTTGTCCTTGTAGACGGCTTTGAGCTGGGAGAGCGACTGCAGGATTATGGACATCGAGATGTTCCGGCTGCGAATCACGGCGATGGTCTTCTCGACGTCGGGGATCTTGCCGATGTTCGCGAACTCGTCGAGCATCAGTTGGACGGGCCTCGGCAGGCTTCCTCCGTAGCGCACGAGCGCCTTCTTGCAGAGGATGTTCATCGTCTGCCACATCATGATCGCGAAGAGGAACGAGTAGAGCGGGCTCGTGTCGCTCATGATCGCGAACACGGCGCGCTTCCCATCTGGGTCGCCCAACCGGTCCAGCCCCATCTCGTCGTAGGAGACGAGCTCGCGCACCTGCGGGATGGCGAAAGGCTCCATGCGGGTGTTGCACGAGATGAGGATCGACTTCATGGTCTTGCCAGCCGCGTCCTTGAACATCTTGTAGTGCAGCAGGCTGAAGTCCGAGTCGACGCTTGCCGGCTCTCCGGTCTTGACCCTCACGCACCCGCTTCCCGCGTGCTCGGACGTTCTTGACCAGGGGTCGCGCTCATCGTCTTCGCCATCCGGCACGGCGATGGTTCGGTAGCCCGTCTCGATCTCGTCGAAGAGGTAGTCGAGCGGGCTCATGTAGTCCTCGTCGTCGTCCTTGGCCTTGGCGAGTGAAAGCAACGTGACCAGGCCGGACATCGAACGGTCCTGTTGGGGGCAGTGGTACACGAGAAAACCGATAAGGGCCACGTAGAGCAGCCTTTCCGCGTTCTCCCAGAAGGGGTCTCCCGCATGGTCCTTGTCTCCGGTGGTGTTCGCGATGAAGCAGGTGACGAATTCGAGCACGTCCGCCTCGTCGGAGACGTAGGCTATCGGGTTGTAGTGCAGCGACTGCGAGAAGTCCACGGTGTTGAAGGACTTTATCTCGTACCCTTGTTCGACAAGCATCCAACCGGTACGAGGGAGGCACTCTCCCTTGGGGTCGGTGACGAAATAGTCGCTGTTTGATTGCATCAAGTTGGGTTCCACGTATCCGCGGGTCTTGCCCGAGCCGGATCCTCCGACGACGATCACGTTGCGGTTCCTCTCGTACCTGCGGTCGTGGTCGTCACGGCTCATGGCCATTCCGTAATGCTCGGTGAGGATGATGTTCTGGTCGGGCTGCTTCAGGTTCATGAACCGCTTTCCCTGGCGAATGCTGCCCCATTGGGCGCTGCCGTGCTCCTCGCCCTGCCTGTCTCCGGGCCCGTGCGTGAGCGAGTACGCCCAGGCGACCCACACCGCGCACGCGGCCAGAAGCCCCGTCGCGAGGCATGCGGGCTCTGGGCTCAGGGGCCCGTGCCCCACCATGTAGGGGAGGGTCTGGCCAGCTGCCCGCGCGAGGTTCTCCATGGGCTGGCCCGGCATCGACAAGAGGCACGCCGCATAGGAGTCCCCGAGCGCGAAGGCGGCCGCGGAGAACGCTGCGGAGACGATCGCGCCGCCTGTCCCGCGGGCCTTCATTTGGCACGGTCCTCGCGCTTGCGCGGCTTCCTCGCACGTGCCCGGGATCTGGATCTCGACTGTTCCATGCGCTTCGAGGCCTCTGTCGCCTCTTTGGCCCGGATGTCGAGCGGGCGCTCGTCTCGCTCGGCGCTTCGCGATTTTCTGAGTTCCAGGTAGCCGGCGTCTTTCCTGTGCCTGTTGAGCAGCTCGTTGGCATCCTCGACCGTGGGATTGTCCCCGAGGCTTTTCATCTCCTCATCGGAGATGACTCCCTTGTCATGAAGTGCTGCCACGAACGACACCTGCTT
>CACZQA010000100.1 GCA_902783175.1 uncultured Coriobacteriaceae bacterium | reverse complement strand
GATGGCACCGCCGCGGTCGATGTGCGGCGCAATCGGGTCGACGCGCGAGCCCTTCGCGACAACGACCGAACCGGGCATGACGCGCTCCGAGATGCGAGCGCCGGTGAGGACGATGCCGCGGTCGTTGAAGAGCTTGACGATGTCCCCGTCCTCGATCTCGCGCGCATCGGCGTCTTCGGGGCTGATCCACAGCGGCTCGTACAGATAGCCGTCGGGGCCCTTCACCTTGGTGGTCTCGATCTCGCGGTACCAGGCGATGTCATCGCCCTGCACGTGCACGCGGAAGCGTGCCGGATTTGCCGTGACGAGCAGCGGGTACTTCTTGCAGCGCTCGCCCCACAGACTCTCGTCGTGCGTCCAGCCTTCCTCAGCGGGGCCGCCAACGATCCACTTGGCCATCGGCTGGCGCTCCTTGTCGTCGGGGAAGTGATCCGCAAGTGCCTGGGAGTAGAACTCCAGCTTGCCAGACGGCGTGTCGAGCGGGTACTTCTCGGGATCTTCGTAGAAGCCGCGCATGCCGGGCAGCTCGTCGCGCCAGTTCTCCTCCAGCTTGGGATAGTAGAGCCCCTTCTCGACCAGCGTGTCCCAGTCGACCTCGGTCGGCAGCTGCGAGGTATTGAAGCCGTATTCGAGCCACTGCTGAGTGGACATGCCGTAGTCGAGCTTCTCGCGCATGCCAAAGCGGTCGAGCACCTCGAGGGCGATCTCCCAGTCGGACTTGGACTCGCCCACGCGATCGCACGCATGCGGCGTGTAGCCCGCATAGCGCATGCCGACGGTCATGCTGGCGCCCATAGTGTCGTCGTCTTCGAGGCACGTGGTGACGGGCAAGACCAGGTCGCAGAACAGCGAATCGTTCTCGAGCCACTGGTGGTTGGTGACGAAGAACTCGACCTGGGGGCTGCGGATGGCGTCCTGGAACTCGAAGCCGCCGTTCCAGCAGTTCATGTTGCAGGGCTTCTCGGACCACAGCATGTGGATCGGAGAGATCTTCGGCTCCTCGGTGGGGACCTCTGTGCCCGCGCGCTTCGCCATGGCCTGCGCCATCATGAGCGCGGCCTGCGGGTTACCCGGGTACGTGAACTTCTTGAACTGCTCTTCGGTGTCGACGTAGACGATGCAGGGGCTACCGTACCATTCGACATGGCCGTTGCGGATCGCCTCGGCGATGGCGGTGCGGGGCAACGACTGCCCGGACGGATAGAACATGCGGCAGTGGTTGAGCATCGAGAACGGGCGAGTCGAAGACTGCGCGAGCTTCTCCTTGCCCATATTGGTCGCCTCGAGGTGCAGCTGCTGCACGCCCGGCTTGCCAAGGCCCTGCATGGCAAGCAGGTACGCCTGGGTGCGACCCGGCTCGTGCGAGTACGGTGTCTTGATGGATCCCGAGCTGTAGTGCACGTGCGAAGCGCGCTTCTTGCACAGGTTGCGCGCGTATGCCTTGATGGTGTGCTCGGGGACGCCGCAGCGTTCAGACGCCCACTTTGGGGTCTTGGGAACGCCGTCTTCCTTGCCCAAGACGTAGTCGACGAGCTTGTCGAACCCGATGGAATGGGTGTCGATGTACTCCTTATCGTAGATGCCCTCGGTGATCATCACGTACATGGCGCCAAAGTCGAGCGCGGCATCGGTGTTGGGCAGAATCGGAATCCACTTGAAGGTCTTGTGGCAGACCGCCGTGTAGTTGCAGAACGGATCGACCGACACGAACTCCTTGCCCAGGTCCTCCCAGTACTTGAGCACCCTGGAGAAGAACATGGACGCGTAGTTCTGCGTCAACTCCCAGTCGCCGGCGTCGAACACCAGCAGGTCGGAGTTCTCCGAGACGTCCTTCATAACGTTGTAGTTGCTGTAGTTGTTCTGCGGCGGGGCAATCAAGCCGCCGCCATGGTTGAAGCCCGAGCCCCAGAAGTGCTTCGCACCCCAATACCATCCCTCAACCGAGTCGGGGGTGCGGGTCTCGCGTGTGTAGCCGCCCAGGAAGTTCATCACGGTCGCGTGCATGCCGCCACACGCGTGCAGGTCCTTGGATTCGCGGTGCCCGTCTTCGCCCACGCACAGCACGGTGTAGGGGCCGTACTTGTCGATCAGGCGCTTGAGCTCGGACTCCATGATGTCGAGCGCCTCGTCCCAGCTGATCTCAACGAACTTGGACTTGCCGCGGTTTTCCGCGTGAATCTTCTCCGGATCGCCGCCGGGTTCCCAGTCGATGCGCTTCAGCGGCTTGCGCACACGATTTTTGGAGTACACGCGCTCCTTGTACGCAAGTGCCATGTAGTTGGGCGCCGCCTTCATCTCTGGACGTAGCTTCTTGCCGTCGACGTCGAGCTCCCACATGGAATCGGCCAGTTCCTCGGGTGTGTATTTCTCGTCGATGTGCAAAGGACGAATGCGCACGATCTTCCCGTCCTTGGTGTCGACTGCCGTTGGCTCACCGCCCGTACCGCCGCTTGCGATGCTCTGCACCGTCGTGGTGTAGCCATCCCTCTCACTCATGCTCCCGCTCCTTTCCTCGAACCATCTTGGAAAAACAGGCTCCGAGACATTGCAGGAGAGCCGGTGCTCCCCATCGTCTCCTGCTTATGGTTCAAAGGTACCGAGCGGCCGATCCGGGGCCAATTCTCGAGTCGGGCAAGCTATGACCCTGCTTGGACCGATAGTGCGTTTGTGAGTATGGACAGGCAACAGAGTGGGCGCTGTGTCACCCATCCTCAGAACTGATTGAGCCAGTACTCGTTCAGCATCTTCTTGTAGAGCGCGGCGAGCTCTTTGGGCTCGAGGGGAAACCCGTCGAAG
>CACZQA010000099.1 GCA_902783175.1 uncultured Coriobacteriaceae bacterium | reverse complement strand
GACACTCGCACGGCGCGGGCACGCGCCACGGCGAGGGCAAGAAGGGCGACCAGGGCAACCAAGAAGTACAGGCAGACCAGGCGACCGTCCTGGGTGCGCAGGAGCGACCATGCGACGATTGCCGTCGTGGCAAGGGAACTGGCAGCAAGCACGGGAAGGTTCGGCGAATCTTCCAGGAAGCAGTGCTCGAATGCGATGGACATCGCGATGCACGCCGGTGCGGCCAGCGCAAAGCATGCGCGATAACGGACCGCGGAGAACACGTTCGAAAGCGCGGGCAGGAAGTAGTTGACACAGTACAGCACGCAGAGGATGCCGGCGACGGCGGCAAGGACCTTCTCCCTCTTGCTCGCATGCCTAGCCTCCCACCAGGCAAACTGGCAGAGCAGGATGACCGCACCAACGGAAAAGCCCATCTGGACCATCTCGTACACGTTGGTCTGGCCAAACTCGCGCGTTGCCGGCACGAGGCCTTTGGGAAGCTTCGCGCTCACGGAAACGAGACCATTGCCGAGCAGACGGCTGAGCAAGTAGGGAACCCATCTCAGTGGAACAAAGCCCCCGGCGTAGCCAACCATGCGTGAAGTTAGCGGTCCCTGTCCGGAATCGACCACTCGCGACGATTCCTGCAGCATCGCGACTGCGTAGGGCACCAGTGTGACGCAGGATACGAGCACGCCGCAGGCCACGGGAACTGCGAGCCGCCACAGCTGGGTGAGGTAGGCGCGGACCCCACGCGCGCCCGTCGCAACGGGAATCCTCAGGAGTGCGTAGGCGAGCGAGAAGAGCATGACGGCAAAGCCGGAGTACGTGCTCATGATGATGGAGGCGGCGCTTGCGGCAACGAGGCCCCAGAAGCGAGGCATCGTCCAACGGCGCATCAGGAGCTCGAGCAGAAGCATCATGAGCGTCGCCATCACAATGGATGCCCCGATCCAGTAGTGTTGGCCCCAAAGCAGCAGGAACCCACAGAACGCGTAGAGCACCGATCCCGCGATTCTGGATAGCGGGCGTCTGCAATAGAAGGTGAGGACATGGTCGAACAGCAGTCCGCAAAGGAGCATCTTCAAGCTCTGAGCGATCACGAGGGCGAGCGAGAGGTGATCCTGCCCCATCAGCAGCGTGAGCGGCACCACCACGAGGCAGAACGGGTCGAGGGTCCACGACTGGTATGACATGAAGCTTGCGCCAAGGCCATAGCTCATGTTCCACGTGCCCAGGGTGCCGGATCCCACCTTGCGAACGAGGTCGAGGTAGTAGGGGACGTATTGGTCGACGGCGTCTGACCCCATGTCCCGGTACGCAAAGTAGGACGTGCCGTCAAAGTAGTTGAAGTAGATGACGGCAATCCCAAGCGCGATGGTCGCCATGAGCAGCGTCACCTCGAGGCGGGTGCGCCTCTCGCTGGGAGCGGCCAGCCTGTCGTACAGCCGCACGTAGATGGCCAGAACAATCGCAGCCAGAATGCAAAGCGGCCCAAGGTAGACATAGAGCGACCAGTTCACGCGCTTCTCCAATCGGTCCTGGGATGTGAATCGCCTTCAATAGGCATCTGTCTTGACTTGATGGTTCCCGAGCCCAAGTAAAGGTATTTGCAAGAAAGCCAAGCTCCTTACAATACAATAGTAAAGATTCGCTGGCCGGGGTGGTCTTCTTGAGGCTCAGCTCATACGTTTTTAGATGATGGGGGACATTTGTTGATAAGTTTCAATGTGCCGCCGTATGTAGGCAACGAGATGGAATATGTCCGCGAGGCATGCGAGAAGAACCACAAGATATGCGGTGACGGCCCCTTCAGCAAGAAATGCCACGAGTGGCTCGAGCAGCGCTTCGGTACGCCGAAGTCCCTGCTCACCACCAGCGGCACCGCGGCGCTCGAGATGGCGGCTATCCTCTGCGACCTCAAGCCGGGCGACGAGGTCATCCTTCCCAGCTTCACGTTCTCGTCTACGGCGACGGCATTTCAGATGGTCGGTGCGAGGTTGGTGTTCGTAGACATCCGCCCCGACACCATGAACATCGACGAGTCCAAGATCGAGGCCGCCATCACGGACCGCACGCGCGTGATCGTTCCGGTGCACTACGCCGGTGTGGCATGCGAGATGGACACGATTATGGACATCGCCCGACGCCATGGGCTCCTCGTGGTGGAGGATGCGGCCCAAGGCGTGATGAGCACGTACAAGGGTCGGGCGCTTGGCACCATCGGCACCTTTG
>CACZQA010000098.1 GCA_902783175.1 uncultured Coriobacteriaceae bacterium | reverse complement strand
TAGTCCATGAACGAGCGCTCGAGCAGCGTCTCGTCTTTGATGACCACAAATCCGCAGGTCACGTCGTTGTGGCCGCACAGGTACTTCGTGCCGCTGTACACGACCACGTCCGCGCCCAGGTCGAGCGGGCGCTGGAAGTAGCAGGTGAGAAACGTGTTGTCCACGATGAGGATGGCGCCTGCATCGTGCGCGAGGTCTGAAAGCGCGCGGATGTCCGAGACGTGCATCATCGGGTTGGTGGGAGTCTCGAGGAAAAAGCCCTTCGTGTTGCCCTTGATCGCGCGCTTGACGGCGTCGAGGTCGGAGAAGTCCACGAAATCGAACTCGATGCCGTAGCGCTTCGAGTACACGTCGACGAGCAGGCGGTAGGTGCCGCCGTACAGGTCGTCGCTCACGAGCAGGTGGTCGCCGTGCTCGAACATCTTGAGCAGGGTCGTGATGGCCGCCATGCCGCTCGTGTAGGCATATGCCTTGAGCCCGCCTTCGAGCAGCGCGATCGTGTTCTCGAGCTCGAGCACCGTGGGGTTGCCGCATCGGCTGTACGCGAATCCCGTCGACTCGTGCAGGGCGGGGTGGGCGAAGGTGGCCGTCTGGTAGATGGGGAAGGACACCGCCCCGGTCTGCGGGTCGCGGCCCTCGTAGCCGTGGATGGCGTTCGTCTCGAGGCTCCAGTTGGAGTGGCGGGTCTTGTCTATGCCCAGCAGTCCCTGGATCTCTGCTGCCATTGCCTCGAAACTCGAATCATCCATGCGCTTCCTGCCTTTCCTCTCGTGTCGTTGGCAAAAGACGCCGGGCGCCCTTGCCGGTCTCGTATTCTAGGAAACCTGCCGTGCGCCCGACATTGCGAAAATATGTTGGATAGCCATCGCTTGCGGCAATAGACAGAGAAACCCGCCGATTGCCAGCCGTTCGCCTGCGCGCCTTTCTACCGATCCATGCCGCAGGGAGTCGCGCAGCTGCCCATGCCGCGCTCCTTTGTCACGGCGGCGTAGAAGCGATAGCCGCCGGAGAAGTTGCGGCAATCGAAGCCCTCTCGCGCCAGGATGCGGCACGCGATGTAGCTGCGCAGGCCGCTTTGGCAGATCACGTACAGCGGCTTGTCGCGGTCGAGCTCGCCGAGCCGTTCGCGCAGCTCGTCCACCGGGATGTTTCTAAAGCCATCGATATGTCCGCGTTCGTATTCTGCGGAGGTGCGCACGTCGAGCAGCGTAATGCTCCCGTCGCGCGCGAGCGAGGGCTCCTCGTCCCAGTGCCATTGCTTGACAAGCCCTCTTTTGAGGTTCTCGACCATGAATCCCGCCATGTTGACGGGGTCTTTTGCGGAGGAGTAGGGAGGCGCGTACGCCAGGTCGAGGTCTTTGAGCTCGTCTGCGCGCATGCCCGCGTGCAGGGCGACGGCCAGGACGTCGATGCGCTTGTCCACGCCCTCGCCTCCGGCGATCTGCGCCCCGAGCAGCCTGAACGTCTGCTTCTCGAAGACCACCTTCATGGTCATGGGGCGGGCGCCCGGGTAGTAGCTCGCATGGGAGCCGGGCGAGAGCACGACGCAATCTGCGTCGATGCCCGCCGAGGCCGCCGCCTTCTCCGTAAGGCCCGTGCTCGCCGCGGTAAGGTCGAAGACCTTGATGATGGACGAGCCCTGCGACCCGCGATAGCGGCTGTCCAGCCCGCAGATGTTGTCTGCGGCGATGCGCCCTTGCTTGTTGGCGGGGCCTGCGAGCGCGATGAGCGCGTCTTGCCCCGTGACGGCATGCTTGACCTGCACCGCGTCGCCCACCGCGTAGATGTCGGGCACGCTCGTCTCCATGCGGTCGTTGACCACGATCGAGCCCTTGATGCCGAGCGCGAGCCCCGCCTGCTTTGCGAGCCCGCTGTCCGGCGTGACGCCGATGGCGAGGAGCACCAGGTCGGCGGGCAGTGGGTCTTGGCTGTCGATGAGCGTGAGGATCTGCCCGTCGCGCTCCTTAAACCCGCTGACGCTGCGGCCGAGCTCGAGCCGGATGCCCTTCTCGCGCAGCTTCGCGTGCACGAAGGTGGCCATGTCGTAGTCGAGCGTGCTCATGAGCTGCTCGGGGCGCTGAACGATCGTCACGTCAAGGCCCAGCTCGCGCAGGTTCTCGGCGACTTCGATGCCGATGTAGCCGCCGCCCACGAGCACGGCACTTTGTGGCTTCTCGCGCCTCACGTAGTCATGGATGCGCAACGTGTCCTCCACGGTGCGCAGGCTGAAGACCCTTTCGGAATCTATGCCGGGCAGGGGAGGGCGCGTGGGCATGGCGCCGGGGGAGAGGACCAGCTTGTCGTAGCTTTCCGTAAACGTCTTGCCCGTGGAGAGGTCCTTTACCGTCACGGTCTTTGCCGCGGGGTCTATGGCGAGCACCTCGTGCTTGGTCTTCACCCGGATGCGGAAGCGATTCCAGAAGCTCTCGGGCGTCTGGAGGGTGAGCTCGCGCTTCTCGGCAATCGTGCCGCCGATGTAATACGGCAGCCCGCAGTTCGCGTACGATACGAATCCCGAGCGCTCGAACACGATGATTTCCGCTCGTTCGTCAAGGCGCCTCAGGCGCGCCGCCGCAGATGCGCCGCCCGCCACGCCGCCGATGATCACAACTTTCATGGCTTATCTCACGACCTTTCCCCTATAGGCGCGGATGCCGCCGCTCAGGATAAGAACGAGTCCCATGCACGAGCTGTCCGCGCGGTTTACGACTTCGTCTTTCGCAAAATGTTTGATCAAAGAGCACTCTGCTACCAGCTCTCGCTGCGCTTGCGTGAGGTCATCCCAAAACGGGAGCTGCGATTCTGCGCCATCGAGCGAATGCGACGTCACTTTTCGTCTCCTGCTAGCCGGCGGCTGAATCGTTGCCGGTGGCAGCGTGGCGCTCGGCGAGCCTGCGTGCCATGCCGATGCTCGCGTACAGGGCAGCTCCCATGACAAGCGAGCAGGCAAACGCCATGATCCACGCGGGGTTGAACGAGAAAAACGCATCGAAGAGCAGGCCCGATACCACGGCGCCGAGCGCCGATCCGAACAGCTCGAAGGCGGTGATGATGCCCGTCACGGTGCCGAGGTCCTTCTTCCCGAACTCGCGCACAGCCATGACCGGCGGGCAGACCGTGCCCATGCAGGTGCCGAAGCTGAACGTCAAGCAGGCGAGGATCGGGCCCCAGTCGGTGGTGGGAAAGCACAGGAACACGGCGGCGGCCAGACAAGTTGCCGTCCCGAGCAGCGTTGCGGGGCGCAGGCCGAAACGGTCGTAGATTGCGCCGAGCGAGATCTTGCAGATGATGACGCAGAACAGGTAGAACGCCCAGACGTTGCCCGCCCACTGCGTGTCGTGCCCGCCGGTCACGACGGCGGTGCCAGCCACCGTGACGGAGGTGAAGCTGGAGACCGCGTTCGTGATGATCGCGCCGTTGATGACGCCCATCGCCACGAAGCCCACGACGAGCACCCAAAACGCGGCGCTCTTGCGCACGACCTTCCAGCCGAGCGCGACGCGCACGGGCGCGTCCGCTGCCTTGCCCTTTGAGACCTCATCGGGTGTGCCGGCATGCGTGCCGTAGGGCTCGAGGCCCTTGTCCTCGGGCTTGTTGCGCCAGGTGGCGGCGATGATCTGCAGCCCGAAGACAAGGCAGACGAAGGCGAGGACCAAAAACGCCTGCCGCCAGCCGGCTCCCGCGATGATGGCGCTCGTGACTGGGGAGAGCACGACGCCGCCCGCGCCGCTGCCGGCAAGGGCGATCGAGACGGCCAGGCCGCGCTTGACCGTGAACCAGTTGGCCACGACCACGCTCGCGAGCAGGCGCGTGCCGGCCACCACCACGATGCCCGCGAGGATGCAGCACAGCAGGAACTGCCAGTAGGCGCTCATGGCCGACAGCGCGATGAGCACGGCGAACGCCACGAGCACCGTGATGGTGCCCAGGATGCGCACGTCCCACACGTCGATGAGCTTGCCGATGGCGAGCGAGGCGAACAAGGCGACGATCGTGCACAGCGCCGTGCCCGTGTTGAACTGGCCGACGCTCATCCCCATGTCCTGGACGACATGCGCCTGGAACAGCGGGATGCAGTTCACGAAGACGGCATAGCAGGTGGCCATGAGGAGGAATCCGCCGGCGACGACCCACCAGCCGTAGAACGGCCGCTTCCTTTTGGCGTTCGTTGCGTCGTTCACGGCGCTACACCTCCAGCTTGTCGAGGTTGGCGATGAGCTCGATGTAGAACCCGACGCCGCGCTTGAAGCTCTCGACGTCGATGTTCTCGTCTTGCCCGTGGATGCGCGAGCGCTGGTCGCCGCGCAGCAAAAAGCCCGCGAAGCGGTACGTGCGCGGGAAGACGCGCGACATGTGACGGGCGTCGGACAGGCTCGACTGCACGTAGGGCGCGATGCCGGCGTCGGGGTAGGCGCTGTGGATCACGCGGCGCAGGTAGTCGTAGCCGGGGTCGTCCTCGAACGGCGAGATACGCGACGGCTCGTTGGGGTCGACCACGTCGACGATCGCGCCGGGAATGGCATCGCGCACGCGCTCGACCACCTCGTGCACGCTCTCGTGCGGGTCGATGCGGATGTTGAGCGTCGCCTTCGCCTGCTTGGGGAGCACGTTGGCGGCCGGGGAGCCTTGAAGCTCGGTGAGCGCGTAGGTCGAGCGGACCATGGAGGCGGTCTCGTGGTCGGCGGTGAGCACCTTTCTCACGATCGGGCGGAACAGCCACAGGTTGCCCAGCACCGCGCGGATGCCAAACGAGCCGTACGAGGCAAGCTCACGCAGCATGGCCTCGAGCGGGGCGTTCGTCTTCGGCTTGGGCGGGTTGGAGAGGAGCTTCTCGAGCCCCGTCACCAGCCTGGCCGTGGAGTCGTCGGGCGAGGGCGTGGAGGCGTGGCCGCCTGCGGAGTCGACGGTGATGTAGGCGTTGGCGAGGCCCTTCTCGGCGACGCCGATGACGGCGAAGTCGCGGCTTATGCCGAGCGGGGGATTGTCGATGATGGCGCCGCCCTCGTCCAGCACGAGCCCCGGGACGATGCCGTGCTCTTCGAAGTAGGCTATGAGCGCCGGGGTGGTGGGACCGTTGTCCTCCTCGGTGTTCGAGGACCACAGGTACACCGTGCGCGCCGGCGTGAACCCGCGCTCGAGCAGGGTCTCGGCCGCCTCGTAGAGGCCGGCGAGGATGCACTTGGTGTCGACGGTGCCGCGCGCCCAGATGCGCCCGTCGGCGACGTCGGCGGCAAACGGGTCGTGCGACCAGCCCTCGGGATTGGCCTCGACTACGTCGTGATGCGCCATGAACACGACCGGGGATGCTGTGGGGTCGGTTCCCTTCCATTTGAGGAGAATCCCGTAGGTGTCGATCATCGTGAGCTCAAGCTGCGAGAAGGTGCGCGGGTAGAGCTCGCGCATGCGCGGGACGAAGTTGTCGAAGGGCGTGTGGTCGGCGTCGGGG
>CACZQA010000097.1 GCA_902783175.1 uncultured Coriobacteriaceae bacterium | reverse complement strand
TCGCTGATCGTCTCGGGGACCATCATGCTGATGCCGGCGACGGCGAACAGGATGCGGAACACGGGGTTGATCTTCGTGAACAGGTTGCCGTTGAGCGCGCAGGCCACGCCGTACAGGCCGATGATCGACGTGATGATGACGATGGAAAGCGTCAGCGCGTTGATGTCGCCTTCCAGGACCATGACGGGGTTGAGGGCCAGGATGTAGGGCACGATGAACGCCGCGATGGCGAGCTTGGCGGCGTTGAGGCCGGTCTTCATCGGGTCTGACTTGGCGATAGCGCTGCCCGCATATGCCGCAAGTGCTACAGGCGGCGTGATGTCGGCGACGATGCCAAAGTAGAAGACGAAGAAGTGCGCGGGAACCTGCGGGATGCCGAGCGCGATCAGGATGGGCGCCGTGGTGGCCGCCATGATGCAGTAGTTGGCGGTGGTCGGCACGCCCATGCCCAAGACGATGCAGGTGAGCATCGTCAGCACGAGGCCGATGATGGTCGCGTCGCCGGCAAAGTTGACGATGACGTTGATGAGCGTGGAGGCAAGGCCGGTGATGGTGATGCAGCCGGCGATGAGGCCCGCCATGGCGCAGGCGGCGGCGACGGTGATGCAGTTGCGCGCGCCGGACTGCAGCGCCTCGTAGGCGGCGGAAAGCGACAGGCGCAGCGAATCCTTGAAGACGTCGCCGGCGGACTTGTCCTCGGGCTTGAGCCTGAGCTCGGTCATGAAGAAGTTGATGAAGCCGATGACGAACGCGCCCAGGATGGAGATCGCGGCAGAGTAGGCCATCGTGCGCGTGCCCGTCGAGACGAGCCACACGAGCAGGACGAGCGGCAAGATCAGGTAGCAGTTCTTGAGCAAGAACGAGATCTTGGGGAGCTGGTCGCGCGGGATGCCCTGCAGGCCGAGCTTCTTCGCCTCCAGGTGCACGGTGATGAAGATGCCCGTGAAGTAGAGCAGGGCGGGGATGATGGCCTTCACGGCGACGTCGATGTAGGGAACGCCCATGTACTCGGCCATCAGGAACGCGGCGGCGCCCATGATCGGCGGCATGATCTGGCCGCCCGTGGACGAGGCCGCCTCGACGGCACCGGCGAACTCAGGCTTGTAGCCGGTCTTCTTCATCATGGGGATGGTGACCGAACCCGTGGTGACCGTGTTGCCTACCGACGAGCCGGAGACCATGCCGCACAGGGCCGACGAGATGACGGCGACCTTGGCGGCGCCGCCCGACGACCAACCCGCGATGCGGTTAGCCAGCGAGATGAAGAACTCGGCGATGCCCGTGCGCTCGAGGAACGCGCCGAAGATGATGAACAGCACGATGTAGGTGTAGCACACGTTGATGGGCGTGCCGATGAGGCCGCTCGTGGAGTAGAAGAGCTTGGACGTGAGATTGCGCAGCGTCATGTAGAGGTTCGTGCCGTTGTTGAACTGCCAGTAGAACACGTACACGAGCAGGCAGATGACCACAACCAAGATGGGGATGCCCACGCAGCGGCGGCACAGTTCCATCAAGATGAGCGTGCCCACCAGGGCGACCGCGATCTGCAGCGGCTGGATGCGCGAGCCCATGTGGATGATCTCCGTCGCGTTGAACGCGAAGTAGAAGAAGCATGCGGCACCCACCGCCATGAGCACGATGTCGTACCAGGGCATGTGGTTGGGCCGCACGTGGTTCTTGCGGATGGGGTACATCATGTAGCCGACGATCGTGACGAATGCCAAGAACAGCGAGAGCCTCGTCTCGGGCAGTGCGGTGGAGAACAGCGTCATGAAGATGCAGTAAACGGAAAACGCCGCGAGCATGATGGAGATGACGACCTTTGGCGTGCCCTCCCAGATGCGGGTGTTGGACTCGCGGTCGTACTTGCGCATGACCTCGTCGACGTCGGTCTCTGCCTCGGCGCGCTTGCGCGCCTCCTCCTTTTCCTTCGCGTCCTTCTCGAGCGCGATCTTCTTGAATTCGGCCGTGCTTTGGACGTGTCCGGCGACTGCCTTCTGGACATCCTCCTCTGCCTTTTGTCTATCGAACTGCCCCAACGTAATACTCTCCTACTGGTAATCGATAGAGCCGCCAAGGGGATTTCTCCCCCGGCGACTCTCCTTGCAATGCCGAAGTCGCACGGTGCGAGCGCCGTGCGATTCGAGCGGTATGCCGTTATTTGGTCGTGACCTTCACGCCCTTTTCCTCGAAGTACTTCGCGGCGCCCTTGTGGTAGGGGACAGAAGAGATCGAGGTTGCCTTCTCGATGCTGAGTTCCTTGTATTTGGCGTGACTCGAGACGAGGTCGGGGGCGTTGTCGAAGATGTCCTTGACGAACTTGTACACGTCGTCTTCGGAGACGTCGTCGCGCGCGATGATGACGGCGGAGACCGCGACGGTCGTGGTGTCGGTGGTCATGGTCGAGTAGGTGCCGGCCGGGATGACGGTCTTGCTGTAGTACTCGCTCTTCTCGAGGAGCTTTTGGATGTGCGCGTCGTCGATGGAGACGAGATAGGCGGCCTTGGACGTGGACAGGTCGGTGATGGCGGTGGTCGGTGCGCCGGCGACGATGAACGCGGCATCGATCTTCTCGTCCTTCAGGGCGTCAGCGGAATCGCCGAAGCTCTGGTAGGTGGGCTTGATGTCGTTTTCGGTCATGTCGTAGGCGCCCAGGATGTCGATGGCGTTGAAGTAGACGCCCGAGCCGGCGGCGCCGATGGAGACATTCTTGCCCTTGAGGTCGGCGACGGTCTTGATATCGGGGTTGCAGGTGACGATCTGCACCTGCTCGTCATACAGCGCGGCGACAGTCGAGATCATGTCGACGGGTGCGCCGTCGAAGAGGTTTTTGCCCTCGTAGGCGTAGGCCTCGACGTCGGACTGGCAGAATGCGAGTTCTGCGTTGCCGTCCTCGAGGTCCTGCACGTTGGCCTGCGAGCCGTTGCCCGCGAGCGCGGTCACCTTGATGCCGGCGTTATTGGTGGCATGCTGGGCGATGACGGAGCCGAAGGCGTAGTACGTGCCGCTCTCGCCGCCGGTCACGAAGCGAAGCTCGCCCGAGCCTCCCTTGGAGCTATCAGAACCGGAGTTGCTGGACTTGTTGTCCCCGCCCGAGCAGCCTGCTCCGACGAGTGCCATGGCGGCGGCTCCCAGACCTGCGGAACCGAGTACAAAACCTCTCCTGGATATAGATTTCATGTAACTGCTCCCTCCGATATGCATACTTATTTGATATCTCAGCAAAAATATGCATTCGAATGAAATTCCCCGTAC
>CACZQA010000096.1 GCA_902783175.1 uncultured Coriobacteriaceae bacterium | reverse complement strand
GAGCACCATGCTCGGCCCGAAGCGCTTCATTATGCCAGAGAGCTCGTCGAGGCGGTCGAGCACCTCTTGCAGGTGCCCCGGGTCGTACTGCACAGTGTCGGCATAGGCGCGCAGATCGCGCGCGAAGTCCTCGAGCTCTGCCTGGAGATCTGCCATCCTGTCTGCCAGACCGTCGAGCTCCGGATCGATGCCGCCTTGACGGGCAAGCGCATTGGCGCCCTCGGCGAGCAGGTCGAGCGCCGCGCCATCGTCGTGCAGGGAGGCAAGCGCCGTCTGGACGGCGACGGCGAGCTGCTCTGCGTGCTGCAGGCGCGGAAGCTCCGACTCGAGCTGCTCGTACTCGCCCTGCTGCGGGTTCACCTTCTCGATCTCCGCCGCCGTGAAGCGCATGAACTCGAGCTCCTGGGCAGCGGCGTCTTTGGCGCTGGCGAGCTTCTCGTAGGCGGCACGTGCCTGCAGGTAGGCCTTTCGGGCCGCCCGATACGCTACGAGGTGCTCCCCCTCGGCGGAAATCCAACTGTCGAGGTACGCAAGCTGCGTTGCGGGCTGCAGCAACAGCACCTGCTCGTGCTGGCTGTGCAGGCGGATGGACGTCGTCTTCGCGGAGAGCTCGGCCACCGTCGCCATGGCGCCGTCGATGGTGCAGCGGCTGCGCCCCGCCGCCGAAAGGCGCCTCCTCACGACGAGCTCGTCGTCGCCCGAGATGAAGCGCGCCTCTGCCATGCCCTCGCTCGCGCCGTCGCGGACCGCCTTCGAGTCGGCGCGACGTCCCGTGATGAGCTGGAGGGCGGAGAGCAAGGCAGTCTTGCCCGCACCCGTCTCGCCGGTGAGCACCGTGAGGCCCGGCGAAAACGATATCGAGGCGTCTTGGATGAGCGCGATGTTTGTCACGTGCAGTTCGTCGAGCATGCGCACCTACTCCTCTACCGGGCCGCCGAAGAACACGCGCGAGACATTGGCGTAGAACTCCCCGCCGCCGAGCGCGAACTGCACTTCGCGGCTCCCGCGGACCGCCGTGATCGAGACGGGCTCGACGACGTCGGCAGAAAGCCCGTCCACGAACAGAGAGGTCTCGTTGGGGCCCGGGTCGGAAATCTGCGCCTCGATCACGTCCGAAGGCGCCGTCACGATTGCGCGCGTGTTGAGCGCATGGGGCGCGACGGGGACGACGATGAGCCCCTTGTACTCGGGCGAGACAATCGGCCCGCCCGCGGACAGGGCATACCCCGTCGAGCCCGTTGCCGTGGAGAGGACAAGTCCGTCTGCCTTGAGGTGCGCGATCTTCGTGCCGTTGATGCCGTAGCTGAACTCGACGACGCGCCCCGACGCGCCGCGGGCGTACACCACCTCGTTAAGCGCGGTGAAGCGCTTGACGGTGCCGTCGAGCTCGGTGACCTCGGCGTCGATCGTGCTGCGGCGCTGGAAGAGCACATCACCCGAAAGGGCGTCGGCCACGAGCTCGACCTCGTCGCGCTCGGGGTTGCCCGAGAGAAACGCGAGCGTCCCGTAGTTGAACGCGAGCAGCGGGATGGGGGCAAAGTCGATGAGACGTGCCGCGGAAAGGAACGTGCCGTCCCCGCCCATGGGGACGACGAGCGCTATCTCGTGCTTGTCCACGACGGGAACCGTCGTGTTCTGGGGCGGTTGGACCTCGGAATCGATGCCCGCGATCACGAGGCGTGCGGCGAGCAGCTTGGCAGACTGGACGGTCTGCGGGTTGCCGCTCGGGACGAGCAGGACCTTCACTTCTTTCCTCCTAGCGCAGCATGCGCATCATCGACGACCTTCTCGATCTGATACGGCTCAATAGTACTCCCCCACGGGCTGCCCGCAGGCAGGCGCCGGGCGAGGAACAGAAACTCGATATTGCCGTCGCGCCCCTGCACGGGCGAGTAGGTGAGCCCTTGCGGCACGAGGCCCGCCTCGCCGGACGCAGAGAGGACCTTTGCGATAGACTGGGCGTGCAGCGCGCGGTCGCGCACGATGCCACGCTCCCCCACATCGCGCTTCGCGACTTCGAACTGGGGCTTGATGAGCGCGATGAACGACCCGTCTTCCACGAGCAGGCGCGCGACGTCTGCGAGCACGCGCGTGAGGCTGATGAACGAGAGGTCGGATACGGCCAGACCGAACGGCCCGCCCACCGCCGCGACGTCGATGCCGACGACGTTGGTCTGCTCGAAGACGGAAACGCGGGGGTCGTTGCGCAGCCCCCAGTCGAACTGGTTCTTCCCGACGTCGACGGCGCTCACCCGCTGCGCGCCATGTTGCAGCAGGCAATCGGTGAACCCGCCCGTCGATGCGCCCAGATCGACGCAGGAAAGGCCTGCGGGGTCGAACGAGAACGCCTCGAGCGCGGCTGCGAGCTTGCCGCCTCCCCTGCTCACGAAGCCGAGGCGGTCCTTGTCCTTCTTGACCTTGAGGCGAATGGAGACGTCATCGCGCAGGCGCCTGCCTGCGGAGGTCTCGCGATGCTCGTCGACGATGACCTCGCCGGCGAGCACGGCCGCCTGCGCGGCATGGACATCGGGAAAGAAGCCGCGCCTCACGAGCAGCTCATCAAGGCGGGGCTTCTGGCTCATCTGCCGAGCGCCTTTCCGATGGTCGCGGCAACTCCCGCGGCATCGAGCCCGAGCGCCTTGTCCAGGTCTGCCACAGAGCCCTGCGTGACGAAGTCGTCGGGAAGGCCGATGCGCGTGACGCGGGCGAGTTCCCCGAGCTCAGAGAGGGTCTCGAGCACGCCGGACCCGAAGCCGCCGACGACGCTGTTGTCCTCCAGCGTAAAGATGTGGCCCGTCTTAGCAGCTTCGCGGACAAGCTCGGCATCGAGGGGCTTTGCCCAGCGCATGTTGAAGACGCCGACGTCGAGGCCAAGCTCGGCAAGCTTGTCGCATGCCTCGAGCGCGACCGGGACCATGCGGCCGACGGCCAAGATGACAGCGTCCGCGCCGCCTTTGAGCTTGGCGCCGCGGCCGAGCTCCCAGGCAGGCGGCTGCTCTTGCGCCACCGGCGCAGAACCGCGCGAGTAGCGGATGCAGACGGGACCCTCGAGCTCGAGGGCGTAGTTCATGGCCTGGCGCAGCTCGAGGTCGTTTGCCGGGACCATGATCTTCATGCCGGGGACCGCGCGCATGTACGTGAGGTCGAACGCCCCGTGGTGCGTGGGGCCGTCGGCGCCGACGAGTCCCGCCCGGTCGAGGCAGAAGACGACATGGGCACGCTGCAGACCGACGTTGACCATGATCTGGTCGAAGGCGCGTTGCATGAACGTGGAGTAGATCGCGACGAAGGGCACCTTGCCGGAGAGCGCGAGCGAACTTGCCATGGTGACGGCGTGTTCCTCGGCGATCCCGACATCGCAGAAGCGTTTGGGGTAGGCCTCAGAGAACTTCTTGAGACCCGTTCCATCTGCCATTGCCGCGGTGATGGCGACGATTTCGGGGTGCTTCGCGCCGAGCTTGACGAGCTCGTCGCCGAAGACCGACGTCCAGCTCGGGTCGCCGCCTTTCGAGGCGATCTTGCCCGTCTCGATGTCGAAGGGCCCCACGCCATGGAAGGCGTTGGGGTGGCGCTCTGCAGGAGCATAGCCCTTGCCCTTGGTCGTGACGGCGTGTACCACGACGGGGCCCTTCATCTCGACGGCATCGCGCAGGATGTCCTCCAGAGTGGAGATGTCATGCCCGTCTACCGGGCCGATATAGGTGAGTCCGAACCCCTCGAGAAACTTTGAGCCCGGCAAGACAAGAGACTTGAACGACTCCTTGACGGAGTTGCCGGCGTCCATAAGTGCTCTGCCCAGACGGCCACCGCGCGTGTTGAACGCCTCCTCGACGGAGTCGCGCATCGTCGTGTACGCATCCGACATGCGCGCCTTTGCGAGATAGCTCGCGAACCCGCCCACGTTGGGCGAGATGGACATGCCGTTGTCGTTGAGCACGATGACCATGTTCGTATGAGAATGCCCGATGTTGTTGAGACCCTCGAGCGCCAT
>CACZQA010000095.1 GCA_902783175.1 uncultured Coriobacteriaceae bacterium | reverse complement strand
GAGCTGCGACATGCGCGCGCACTGGAAGATCTGTATCCCCTGCGGGCAGGGCATGCAATATCCGCAGCTGCGGCAAAAGTCGCCTTTGAGCTCTTCTCGTTCCCCGTCGATGAAGGCACGCATCCCGTCGTCGAGCGTGGGCGTGCCCTGACCGGTTGGGCCATCCATGAACGACAGCCACTCGTCGAGCTCTCTTTGGCGCTGGATTCCCCAGATGGGCACGACGTTGTCGAATTGCGCATCCCAGGCCATCGCAGCGCTGGCGTTGGTGATGAGGCCACCCGACATGCCCTTCATGCCGATGAAGCCCATGTTTGCCGCTTCCGTCGCGCGCACGAGCTCGACTTCGCGCTCTATCGCCAGGTAGTTGAAGGGGTATTGGAGGGTCTCGTAGAGCCCTGTTGCAACTACTTTCTCGGCATTCGCGATTTTGTGCGCCGTGATGCCGATATGGCGGATCTTGCCCTGCTCCCTTGCGGCGAGCATGCACTCGTACATGCCGGTGCCGTCACCGGGCTCGAAGACGACGTCGGGATTGTGGAACTGGTAGATATCGAGGTGATCGGTCCGCAGGTTCGAAAGCGAGGTCTCGAGGTCAGCCCAGAAGGCGTCGGGTGTGGTGGCGCCGGTCTTCGACGCTATGAAGATGTCCTCGCGGCGGGGTAGCGCTGGGTCATTGTGGCCCCAATCCCCGAAGGCCAGGCCGAGCTTGTGCTCGCTGTCGGAGTAGGCGCGTGCGGTGTCGAAGAACGTCATGCCGCCATGCCATGCCTGGCGCAGGAGCGAGACGGCCTCGTCATCTGAGACGCGCTGGATCGGCAGTGCCCCAAATCCGTTTTGCGGCGTGACAATGCCGGTCGTTCCCAGGGTGATCGTCTTCATGCAGTCTCCAGTCGTATGTGGTCCGAGGGGCCGTGGGTATCGGTTCATTTTGACACGAGGGGCCGTGGGTATCGTGTCAGTTTGGCGCGGAGGGACAGGACAGTCAGAGGGCGGAATCGAGGAAGGACATGTTCTTCTCGAGAAGCGAGCCAAGGCCGCGGTGCGCTTCGGGGGAAAGCCCCGCTGCGGGAAAACCGCAGATGAGCTGGACGTTCACGCGCGCATCGCACAGCGCCCCGAGCTGGTCTTGGACCGCGGTCATCTCGTGCGCGCGCTCTGCGACCGAAGGCGACATGAGCGCACCGAAGTTCTCGGCGACGTAGCGTACCCGCTTGGCGTCTTTGCGCAGCGTGTGGACTGCCTCCTCGTCGGCGTAGTCGAGCGTCGCCAGTCTCGCGGTGACGCCATCGGCGAGCTCGTCGAAACGCGCAGTGAGGCGCTCGGGTGCAAGCCCCGCACGCTTGACACGCTCTTTCCATGTCAAGTGTTCTGCTCCCTTGCGCACGGCGGCAAGCGCCCGTGCGGTTTCCTTGCCGGAAAGCGCTTCGAGCACCGCGTCTCGTTCCTGCCCGCGCAGCTCGCAAATCGCGCTGTACAGCTCGCCGGCGTCGGTGTCGAGTGTCTCGACCTGCTCGAGCAGCACGTCGTACTCCCGCAGGTCGGAGGTCTGCAACACGATTCCGCGGAGCTCGCGCTGCATCCTTTTGGCCTGCTTCTTCTCGAGGAAGGGCTCGAGGAAGCCCACCAGGCTCCGGAGCGTTCGGATCGAGACGCGCAGCTTGTGCAGCGTCTCGACGTCGTCGGGGTCATCGAGAAAGCCCTGCAAACGCTCTGCGACTGTCTTTGCCGCTTTGGCGACTGTCTCCTCAACGGACAAGGCGACCTTGAAGGGACGGGCGGGGATGCCCTCGACCAGCCACAGCAGGCGCGCGCGGTTCTCGGGAGCGACGGCGATGCTGGTGGAGCCCCTGAGCTGCCGAGACCAGCTCTGCTCGGCTGTGGGGAGCTGTACTGCGGCGATTGAGCCGACCCCCAATGCCAGCTGGCAGCCGGTCAGTTCTGCCAGGGCTCGCTCCATGAAGGGGTTGTGACCGACGGCGATGACCAACGGGGAATCGCTCGCGTCCAGGTCTGCGGCAAAGCGCTCGAGGTTCTGCTCGGTCAGGCATGGCCGCAGCTCCGGCTCGGCGTTCTTCATGAGCCTTTTGGTCACCTGCTCAGCGGTCTCGCAGGCGCGTACGGCCTCGCTCGACCATGCGGCAACGGCGGCGACGCCCTCTGGCGCGTCCGCTGTCGCATCGCGCACGAGCTCCTTCGCCAGCTTCGCGACGGGCACAAGCGTTGCCTCCAGCGCCTTGCGGCCGGCTTTGGTGAGCGGGCGTTGCAGGTCGTCGAGGCCTTCGTCTCTCGACTTGGCTTTTGCGTGGCGGACGAGCAGAACGGTGCGTGCGGTCATGGCGTCTCCTTCGCGGGCGTGTGCCTCTCCTTCGCGGGCCGCGCCTTTTTCGATGTGCTGTCGCTTCGTATTCTAGTTGCTGCGCGTCTCAGGTGTGCGCTGAGCTTCCAGATTCGGGCGCGATGCAGTCCTTGAGCCGCAGCAGCCCCTCGCGCAACCGCTCGGGAGGCACAGACGCGTAGTTCACCACGAGCTCACGGTGCATCTCCTCTGTCGGCTCGGAGGCGTAGTCCGCCACAAATGCGAAGCGAATATCGAGCTTCTCGGCGCGGCGCTTGAGCTGCGCGCGCGTTGCGCCCATGTCGCCGAGGCGCACGATCACATGCGTCCCCGCAGGCGGGACGAACACCGAGCCCAGCTCATCGAGCCCTGTCTCATGCATCTCATGCACGACCTGCGCGCGCTCATGTTTGAACACGGTGTTCAGATGATTCAAATGCCGTTCGAAGTAGCCTTCCTGGATGAAGCGGGCGAGCACGTACTGGTCCGAGCCCGAGACGGTGCACGAGTAGAACGTCATCGTCGCGAGGTAGCGTTCGATGAGCGCGGGCGGCAGCACCATGTACGAGATGCGCAGCGAGGGGACGAGCGTCTTTGAAAACGAGTTGAGGTAGATCGTTCGCTCCCCGGGGTCTGCCGCAAATATCGGCGTCGTCGGGTTGCCGTACGAGTTCAGCTCCGAGTCGAAATCGTCCTCGATCAAATAGCGGCTGCTGTCTTGATCGAGCCATGAGAGCAGGTCGAGTCTCCTCCTGATGGGCATGACCGAGCCAAGTGGAAACGAGTTGGCGGGGGAGACGTGCATGAGGCTGACGCTGCTTTGCGCGAGGCGGTCGAGCTGCACGCCGTCGCTGTCGATGGGGATGAACTCGCTGCGTATGCGGTTGCGCGCGGCTATGCGCGAGAACTTGTGGTTGCCGGGGTCTTCGAGCCCGAGCACGGTGCGCTCGTCGAAGAGCTGCATGAGCCGGCTGTACAGGTACTCGATGCCGCTGCCAACGATGATCTGGTCGGGGTCGACGTCCATCCCTCGGTAGCGCGCCAAATGCTCGGAGATCGCATGGCGCACGAGGGGTATCCCGTTGAAGGGGACCGTTCTCAGCAGGTTGGGGTCGTTCAGCGAGAGCATCTCGCGCGTGAGCTTTGCCATCGACGACGAGGGGTAGAGGGCGGTCTGCACCTTGTTCGAGGAGAAGTCCGCAAAGTAGACGTGCTCGTCGGCTCCCAGTGCGGTAACGCGCTGCCTGCGGGGGCGCACCTGCGCCCGCGTGCCGAGGTCCTCGGCAAAGAACCCCACGCGCTCCCTCGAACGCACGTAGCCCTCGACGAGCAGCAGGTTGTACGCGTTCTCGACGGTGATCACGCTCGTGCCCAGGTGCGTGGCGAGCGCGCGCTTCGAGGGAATCTTTTCCTCGGGGGCGATGACGCCGCTCATG
>CACZQA010000094.1 GCA_902783175.1 uncultured Coriobacteriaceae bacterium | reverse complement strand
TGCACGAGAAACGTGGCAGTGCCACGCTTCTCACGCAAAATGCACGGGATATGTGGCAGTGCCATGCTTCTCGCGTATGCGGGGCGCAGGGCGCACGGGATATGTGGCAGTGCCATGCTTCTCACGCGAGGAGTGGGTGGAATGCGCTCGGGGGTCGTGACCCTAGATCAGCTGCAGAAGCGCGGCAGTCTCGCGCGCTATGCGCATCTCCTCGTCGGTCGTGACCACGCAGATCTTGATGGGCGAGTCGTCGATCGAGATGATGCGGTTCACGCCGATGGCGCCTTCCACCTGGTTGCGCTCCTCGTCCAAGATCATGCCCATGTGCGCCAGCCCGGAGAAGATCCGCTTGCGCATCTCGGCGGAGTTCTCCCCGATTCCCGCCGTCATGACGACGGCGTCGGTACGCGTCATCACCGCGAAAAACGACCCGATCGCCTTTTGGATCTTGTAGACGTACATGTCGATGGCGAGCGCGGCGCGCTCGTTGCCCTCGTTTGCCGCCTGCAAGACGTCGCGCATGTCGGAACTCAGGCCCGACACGCCCAAGACACCCGACTCCTTGTTCAAGATCTCGTCCATCTCGTCGTAGGTGCGGTGCTCGCGCCGCATGATGTAGGTGACGATCGCGGGATCGATGCTGCCAGAGCGCGTTCCCATCATCAGGCCCTCGAGCGGCGTGAAGCCCATCGTCGTGTCGATGGACTTGCCGTGGTTTACCGCCGTGATGGAGCCGCCGTTGCCAAGATGGCACGAGATGAGCCCCAGATCCTTGAGCGGACGGCCCAGAAGGTTTGCCGCCTGCTGCGCGGCGTAGCGATGGCTCGTACCATGAGCACCGTAGCGGCGAATCCGATAGTCCTCGTAGTAGCGGTACGGCAGCGGGTACATGTACGCCTTGGGCGGCATCGTCGCATGGAACGCCGTGTCGAAGACGGCGACCTGCGGCGTGTTGGGCATCAGAGCGCGCACGGTGTCGATGCAGGCATCCGCATGGGGGTTGTGGAGCGGTGCCAGCACCTCGATGTCGGCGAGCTTCTTGCGCGCGTCGTCGTCGATGAGCGTGGCGCGCGTGAAGTACTCCCCACCCGCGACCAGGCGATTGCCCACGGCGTCGATCTGGTCGAGCCCGCTGATGGGCGCATCGGGATCGTCGGGCAGGTACTCGAGCAGCTTGGCCAGGCACTGGTCGACCGACAGGCCGGGCACCCGGACGGTGCGCTTCGCGAAATCGGGGGCAAACGAGACGCTCATCGTGGCCGCATCGGTGCCCACGCGCTCGGCCTGGCACCTCATGAGCGAGACCTTGCCGTCGGTTTCGATAAGCTGACACTTGAGCGAAGAGCTGCCAGCATTCACCACGAGCACCTGCATGCTGCCTCCTTGGTCGTGAACGCGCGTGCTTGCCCGTATTATAGGGCAGCGCGCATGAGGCAGCTTCCAAGCAGGAGCCTATTGGCATCCCGCATCGCCCGAGCCGCCTGGCCCGTGCTTGAGCGATCCTCTGCGTTATTTCGCAGCTGGCACACTCTCGGACTGCTGTATTGCGGGCAACGTATCGGGGAGCTTGCGGACCTGCGAGATGACCACGCGCGTCAGAGGGTAGACGACGACTTCGTACAGCGTCTTGAAGCCCGCCTGCAGCACCACCATCGTGAGGAGCGCAGGAAGCGGCATGGTGCCGATGAAGCTCACCGTGATGAAGATCGCCGCGTCGACGGTCTCGCCCACGAGCGTGGAGGTGATGCAGCGCGCCATGAGGAACTTGGGCCAGCGCCTGTGCATGGCGTCCATGATCTTGGCATTGAGCAGCGAACCGGCAAGATAGGCGGCAAAGCTCGCGATGAGCAGGCGCGGCGTGCTGCCGAGCACGGTCTCGAACGCGCCCTGCGCGTCGAAGAACTGCGAGGACGGCAACGCGATGGCAGCTGCATAGGCGAGCACCGCGATCAGGTTCGCGAAAAAGCCGGTCAGAACGACCGCGCGGGCGGACTTGAACCCGTAGATCTCTGTCATCACATCGTTGAGGATGTAGACGATGGGAAAGATCACGACGGCGCAGGGCAGCTGCCATGCGAAAAACGCGAAGGTCTTTCCGGCGATGATGTTCGAGACGATGAGGCACGAGCAGTACAGGGCCGCGATGAACATGAAGATGTTTTGCTTGGAGAAATTGCGCATGAAGACTCCTAGTTTTTTATAGTTGGTTTCCTAGTACAACTTGCGGCGAGGATTATTGCGCTACTCGATGCGCTGCGTCAAGAGCGATGCATGCCGAACGGCCGGCGCGGATGACTAGCTGTTCGAGCCGAACGATTTCTGCATGTTGTTCGAAAGGTCGTACGCGCCGCCGGTCAGCGCGTTGTAGAAGTCGCCGTCGAACGGCTGGACTATCCACTTGCCATCCTGCTTCTCAAGCGACACCGTGGCGGTTGCGCTCTTGTCCTTGTCGGTCAGGCTCTTCATCTGGGTGTCGAGCGAGTCGATCGTCGTCTGCATGGTGGCCTTCTGCGCCGCGTCCTGATCGGTGCTGAACATGTACATGAGGGCGGTGCTCAGCGCGTCCTGGAACACCTTGTTGAGCGCGCTGCCGAAGTTGTAGGTGTTGATGGTGACCTTGACCGTCGCCGAGTCGCCGTCGATTTGCTCGTCGCTCAAGGTGTAGTCGAAGTCCAGAAGCTTGCTGTAGAAGTCCTTGACCACCTGTTGCTGGTCGTCGGTCAGGTCTGAAGAATCCGCGAGCTCCTCGCCTTCCGACGTGGAAGCGAACATGTCGGTGGATATGTTTGCCGCATCTCCCGCATAGACCTTCGCGAGCGCATCGGTATCCTGCGCCTTCACCGCCTCGATTGCCTGTTTGGTGACGTCCGTCGGAGACGGCCCGCCGCACCCCACCAAGCCGATGCAGAGCGCGCACAGCACAGCGATGCCCACCGACAAGACCAGATGGCGCAGGCCCCTCGCACGCGCCGTTGACGCAGCAACGTTTTCGTTCACGATACTCCCCTCCACTCGCGGTTACTCGCCATGCGCCCAAAGATAGCTGAGAACATGACAGGCGCAGATCATCCCAGTACTGCACCAGGCACCAGTTTATTCCAACGTTGAAGCAAATACGGGAGTTGGCAGCAAGGAGCTGCCAGCGGAGAAGCGTTCAGATGTCTATAACGACCCCCTCAACTTCTTGCCTGCTATGGACACCAAGCTTGGAATAGATGTGACGAATATGGGTTCTCACTGTTCTTCAGGAGACAACGAGTCCTCCTCGATTTCGCGGTTGGTACTCCCCTCGACGAGCTTGGCCAACACCTCTTCTTCGCGCTGCGTCAACTCATAGAGCCGTGCTTCCCGCGAGCAACGCCACAGCAGAAGCTCGCTCGTGCTCATCACTGCAGACAGTCTCTCGGAATACGCTTCGCCGGGCGTTTGCTTTTGGGAAGACCTTGCTCATGGACAGGATCCTCGAGCAGCATGGTCATGCCAAAAGGCCGCAAATTCGAGCAGCAAGAAATGAAAATATCAACGACGGAACAATTTTCTACGACGTCGTCCGCGGCTCATACGATGACGGAACGCTCGATGATACGAACATGAAAGCCTTTAACCAAGACACCGCCGCAAACTTGACTTTCTACGACCCCTCCTTGAAAGAGTAGTTCGAACAGACAGGTTCTCGGGGACATTAAGACGTGTCGAGAAGCAACGCCTCCAGTTAGCAAAGCTTTAGGCCCACCAACGTGGCGCGTCTCTACTTTGCATCTTCGGCGATGACCCTCCCGATTGCATGGGGAATGCCAACGACAAGCGCGTTCCCCATGCAGAAGGCCCGATGCCCGTCGCTCATAGGCTTGTCACCCTCGGTGCGCGTCCAGCCCTTCGGAAACATCTGCAGTTGATCGAGCTCGTCGGGGACCAGCCGCCGTAGTCTACCCGAGCTTCCCAACACGACGTGCTTCATCCGGCTTGCCCCACGTCCTCCTTCTCCTGTGAGGATCGTACGTGCCGGCGCATCGAGGCTATCAGGAAACGCCATTCCGCCTTCGGAATAGCTGTACGTATACCCCGCTGCCGTGGTGCGACTCTCCTTCTTCGGCCCCTTAAGATACGCCCAGCGTTTCAGCTTCTCGGGATCGTCGTCGATGAAGAACTCATCGGGAACCTCCGAATCGGGCACGACGACATCTCGCAGCACCACACTTCTGCCTTCATACTTGGGCGTAACCTTCATGGTCACGGCTGCACCGTCTTGCATTGCCCCTGCGTTCTGAAACGGCGAGAGCTTTTTGCCAATCCCAAATGCACGCGAGACCTCGTACGGGTCCGCAGAAACGTCCACACTGTCGACATCCGTAGCTGTCGGTTCAATTGGAAACGCACGGGCGATGACGCCTTTCTCGCGAACGCGCTCGTTAAGATCCCACTTCTGGTCGGTCAGCTCTCCGTAGATGTATACGCGCCGGCGCTTTTGGGGCATGCCATACTCGGCAGCGTTGATTACACGCCACTCGACTGAATACCCCTCTTCTGCCAGGCAGGAGAGGATAATGGCAAAGTCACGCCCCCGCTGCTTGACCGGCGACTTTAGCAAGCGGTCGACGTTCTCGAGCAGTAGGTACCTTGGTCGTTTCAAATGGAGCATGCGATATATGTCCCACCACAGGACGCCCTTCTTGCCCTCAATGCCCTTCGCAAGCGAAAGCGGTTTAGCAACGGAATAGTCCTGGCAGGGAAATCCTCCATCGAGCATGTCGAAATCCGGGATGTAGGTCTCCCCTGCTTCGTAGT
>CACZQA010000093.1 GCA_902783175.1 uncultured Coriobacteriaceae bacterium | reverse complement strand
GGTGGGCGATAGGACCGCAGAGCTCAACGCGGGCGGCGCATCCATGCTGATCGTCAACTACCAGCGCCCCGTCGGCGTGCTGAAGGTACCCGAGGCGGACATCGAGGGCGTGAGCCGCGGGCAGTCGGTCACCATCACGAGCGACCAGCTCCCCGGCAAGACGATCGAGGGCACGGTGAGCACCATCGGCGGAAGGATCGCGGACGAGACCGCACGCGATGGCTCGCCGCTTTTCGAGGTGCGCGTCACGTTTGGGTACAACGAGGCGACCAAGACCGACATGGACATCGAAGGCAAGATCCAGCTGCGCGATTTCGGGACCGTCTTCTACGTTCCCACCGCGGCGGTTGCCAACAACGACGGGGCGGACTATGTTGTGGTCGTGTACGATGACAACACGACGTCCGAGCACCAGGTAGAGGTCCTCGGGCAGACAGACGATGGCCAGACGGTCATCAAGGGCAACAGAATCTCGGAAGGCGCGAAGATTCGCGCCGATCTCTCGGAATAGGGTTATATGCGCGTTTTGGCTTTTGACACCGCGAGCACGCAGCTTGCGCTCGCGGCGGGTACGGTTGACGGTTGCTCGGTCACGCTCGATGCGAGCTTTGATGCAGAGGCGCCGCGCAAGGCAAACCAGGTACTGCTCGAGCGGGCGGGCAAGGTCCTCGAAGACGCGGGCTACGGCGTGTCCGAGCTCGACGCGATTGTGGTCGGGCGGGGTCCGGGGTCGTTCACGGGCGTGCGCATCGGCGTGGCCACGGCAAAGGGCCTCGCGTGTGGCCTGGGCGTGCCGCTTCACGGCGTCTCGACGCTCGACGCCGTCGCGTGGCGCGTGTGGCGCGCGGGCGTGCGCGGGGAGATCGGCATCGTCGCCGACGCTATGCGAAAGGAAGTCTACCCCGTGCGCTTCGCTCTCACGGACGCGGGCGTGGAGCGCCTCGAGGTGGATACCGTCGCCAAGCCGGCGGACACGGCGCGCGCATGGGCCGAGGCGGGGCGCCCGCTCACGCTGTATGGCGATGGGCTGAAAAAGCATGCCGCCTGCTTTGACGACGCGCTGTTCACGCTGGGCGACGAGGCACTGTGGCTGCCCGACGGCGAGGGCCTTTTGCAGGCGTATGTCGCGGACATCGCGGCGGGCAGGCAGGACAGCGGCAACCCGGCGGAGCTTTTGCCGGTGTACACGCGCCTTTCGGACGCGGAAGAAAACGAGCGCAAGCGGCTCAAGCTTTCGGCAGAGGAGCTGCCTAAGAGCGGCGTTGCCGAGCAGCGCGCCGTGGGCGGGCTGTTCTTGCACCCGATGTCGATCAACGACGTCGACGCCGTCGCGAAGCTGCAGCAGCGTGCGCTGCCGCTCGACGCGTGGACGTCCGGCAAGCTCGCCGACGAGATTGGCCGCGATGACCGCAGCTGGTGGGTCGCGCGCAAGGACGGCGATGTCATCGGCTGCGCGGGCGGCCAGGTGGTCGACGGCGAGCTCTGCATCTTCATCATCTGCGTCGACCCCGCCGAGCGCGCGCAGGGCGTGGGAACGCGCCTGATCGAGCGCGTGGCAACCGACGGGCGCGCCCTGGGCGCCGAGACCGTCACGCTCGAAGTGCGCACGGACAACGCCACGGCAATCGCGTTCTACCATGGCCTCGGGCTCGAGGACGTGGGCGTGCGCCCGCGCTATTACAAGGGCAAAGACGACGCGCTTATCATGCGCGGGATGCTGCCGCTGCACATCTCGTCGCGCGAATCGGGTGGCTCGATGCGCATCTCGAGCCCCGATAGCCCGGCGTCTGCCGTGGCTGGTGCCCATGCGCCGTTCATCCTCGCCATCGAGAGCTCCTGCGACGAGACGGCCGCCTCGGTCATCGACGGCGACCGCACCGTCTTGTCCGACACCATTGCGAGCCAGATCGACTTCCACTCGCGCTTTGGCGGCGTCGTGCCCGAGATCGCCTCGCGCAAGCACACCGAGGCGATCGTTCCCACGGTCATGTACACGATGGAGCAGGCGGGCCTCACCTGGAGCGATCTGTCCGCCGTCGCCGTGACGCTCGGCCCCGGGCTCGTCGGCGCGCTGGTCGTGGGCGTCGCCTTCGCGAAGGGGCTGTGCTTTGCGACGGGCCTGCCGCTCGTGTGCGTCAACCACCTCGAGGGGCACCTGTACGCCAACCGCTACGTGGACCCCACGCTCGAGCCGCCGTTCGTGGCGCTGCTCGTCAGCGGCGGGCACACCATGCTCGTGCACGTGAAGGCCTGGGGCGACTACGAGGTCATGGGTTCGACGCTCGACGACGCGGTGGGCGAGGCGTTCGACAAGGTGGCAAAGGCGCTCGGGCTCGGGTATCCGGGAGGCCCGATCATCAGCCGCTACGCGAAAGACGGCGACCCCAAGGCCATCAAGTTCCCGCGCGCGATGCTGCACAGCGGCGACCTCAAGTTCTCGCTTTCCGGCCTGAAGACCGCGGTGGTGACCTACATCCACAACCAGAACCAGAAAGACGCGCCGGTCGATATCCCCGACCTGGCCGCGAGCTTCCAGGCTGCGGTCGTCGACGTGCTCGTCGCCAAGACGCTCACGGCATGCAAGGAGACCGGCTCGAAGGTGCTGTGCATCGGCGGCGGCGTCGCCGCCAACCCGGCGCTTCGCGAGCAGCTCAGCCGCGAGCTGGGCAAGAGGGGCATCCGCGTGATAATGCCGGAGCTTTCCGACTGCACCGATAACGCCTCGATGATCGCCTCCGCAGCCCTCGACCTCTACCACGAGGGCATCTTCGGCTCGCTTTCCGACGATCCGCAGGCGCACCTGCCCCTGCGCACGCGCGGGTGACACGGTCACCGTCGTGGCGGATCGGACGATCAGGGCATGCATCTGCCCCTGCGCACGCGCGGGTGACACGATACCCACGGCCCTTCG
>CACZQA010000092.1 GCA_902783175.1 uncultured Coriobacteriaceae bacterium | reverse complement strand
GCTCGTCCTGCTCGTGCTGGGCTCGCTCACCGCGCCGCTTTCCCTCGACATGTACACGCCCTCCATCCCGAACATGTCCAATTACTTCAACACGACCGACGACGTCGTAAACCTCACGCTCGTGGGTTACTACCTCTTCATGGCGGTCGGGCTGCTGATCTTTGGCCCCCTCTCCGACAAGTTCGGCCGCAAGCCGGTGCTCCTGGCGGGCCTTGCCTGCTATTGCCTGTCGAGCCTGGCATGCGCCGCATCGGTGAGCATCTGGATGCTCATCGGCGCGCGCGTCGTCGAGGCGCTGAGCTCGGGCGCTATGAGCGCGGTGTGCACCGCCGTCGTCAAAGACGCCATCAAGCCCGCCTACCGCGAGCGCATGCTCGCCATCATCCAGATCATCTTCGTGATCGGCCCGGTTGCCGCACCGATCATCGGCGCCGGCATCCTCGTCGTCGCCAACTGGCGCGGGGTCTTTGTCGTGCTCGCCGCCGTCTCCGCGCTCGAGCTGCTCATGGCCCTGGCGTTCAAGGAGACCCTGCCTGCACAGGGGCGCGCGACGACGAGCCTGCCCGCGACGCTCGCCCGCCTGGGGCACGTGGCGAAAAACCGCGCTTTTCTGTTCTTCCTCCTGATAACCAGCGCCTGGGAAATCGGCTACATGGCGTATGTGTCGGTCGGCTCGTACATATACATCGACTTCTTCGGCTTCAGCGCGCTCGGCTTCAGCCTGTTCTTCGCAACGGTGGCGCTGACGAACGCCCTCGGCCCCGCGGCATGGCTGAAGATCTCCAAGAACGTGACGCATCGCTTCTTCACCTCCCTTGCAATCGTCTGCACGATCGTCGTGGGCATCCTCATCCTGTTGGTCGGAAGGAGCAACGCGTTCGTCTTCTGCGGGCTGTTCCTGGTCTTCGCCTTCTTCGAGTCTGCCGTGCGTCCGTACGCGGTCAACATCCTGCTCGCGCAGCAGGATTCCGACATCGGCTCGGCATCCGCGCTCATCAACTGCATGCGCGTCTTTCTGGGCGCGGTGGGCATGTTCCTCGTTCTGCTGCCCGTCTTTGGCACATACGTCGAGGCGACGGGCTGGATGATCGTCGCGCCGATGACGATTGCACTTGCCGGCTGGGTCGCCCTGCTGCGCTCGCGCCACGTCGTGCGCGGCCTGTAGCTGCCAGCTGCAAAAGTTCTTGTGGCAAGCACCCCCTTGCGCTACACTCCTAGCCGCTTACTACAGCACTACAGTTTGCTAAAGTCTACTGATATGAGAGGCAATACATGGCACAGGGCGAAGGCATAGTTGGAAAAGGCCAGCTCAAACGCAAGTTCGGTATGCGAGAAGCCGTCACCGTCGCAGCAGGCTCGGTCATCGGCGTCGGCTTGTTCACGACGGGCTCGAACGTCGTAGGCGACCTCGGCCCGTTCGTTATCTTCGCGACGCTCCTCGCGCTGGCCGTGAGCATCTACCCCGCGCTGCTCTACGCCGAGATGGGCGCGTCGCTCCCCTACGCCGGCGGCACCTACCAGTTTGCATCGATGGGCATCGGGCGCTGGGCGGGCGTACTCGCGGGCTGGAACTTCATCATCTCGCTCGTCGCGGTCAACGGCGGAGAGGCACTTGCATTCAGTTATTACTTCAAGACCATCTTCCTCGCACTCGGCATAGAGCTGCCCATCTCCGACGGCATCCTCGCGGCAATCGTCGTCGCCGGGTTCACCGTGGTCAACGTGTTCGGGGTCGAGGTCTCGGGGCGCGTGCAGAACGCGGCGATGTTCTTCTTCTGGGGAGTTGCCGCGATCTGGTTTTTGACGATGATCCCCAACGTGAGCCTGCCGACCTTCGTCACGACGCCCGACTTCATCGACGCGAGCAATCCCCTCTCGTTCTTTGCCGCGATGTGCATGATCTGGTGGTGCTTCGCGGGGTTCGAGTCGGCCGTCTCGATGGGCGAGGAAATCAAGTACCCGCACGTCAACATCCCGCGCGCGATGTTTCTGACCCCGTTTGTCGTGTTCGCGGTCAACGCGCTGTTCCAGTGGTTCCTCGTCGGCATCACGCCCGTCGACTCGATGGCGATGCTCTCCGACGCCGACGCGCCGTTTGCCCAGGCGATGATGTCCGCCGGCATCATGGGCTTCCCGCTCATTTTGCTGTGCATCGGCATCTCGCTGGGCGGCGACTTCTCGACCCTCAACGCGAGCGTGGCAACGACCGGCCGCTACCTGTTCGTCATGGCGCGCGACGGCGCCGTGCCCAAGGTATTCGCGAAGACGAGCAAGCGCTTTAGCACGCCCTATGTCTCCGTCATCACCCTCGGCGTCGTGTCGATCGTCTTGATCCTCACCAACTCGCTCGACTACATCGCGAACCTCTCGCTGTTCGCCGACCTGTTCTACTACGTGATCGGCATCATCGCGGCGCTCTTCCTGCGCCAGCGCTTCCCCGAGCTCAAGCGCGCGTACAAGGCTCCTGGCATCAAGATTGGCGCGCCGGTGAGTGCCGTCATCTACATCCTGATGATGACGCAGCTCGAGCCCGACGCCTTTACGACGGGGATCATCTGGTGTGCGATCGCGCTGGTCGTGTACGCGATCTGCTACAAGGTCTACGGCAAGCAGGGCGAGTTCACGCTCGACCTGGCCGCATCGGGCGCCAACGACGAGCCGCCAGCCGAGGAGCGCGCCAAGATGGACCGGGAGTACCTGGTCTGGAAGGTCGTCGTGGGCATCGCCTGCGTGCTCGCGCTCGCGCTCTTCGCCTTCCCCTACCTCGTCGTCTAAACTGGCACGAGGGGCCGTGGGTATCGTTTCAAAATGACACGAGGGGCCGTGGGTATCGTGCCATACGAGAGAGAGGACATGCACATGGGAATCATGGACGCGTTCAACGACGAAGAGGGCAAGATCAGCTACAGCAACGGCAAGTACCGGGTGATGCAGATCGTGCTGAGGGAAAAGTTCGTCGGCAAGGGCTCGAAGAACTTCCGCGAGATCGAAGACCTTTGCAACGAGCAGTACGCGCAGGGCTACCGCCTGCACACGTTCGCGCAGTCGACCGCGAACTCTGCGGGCTTTGGCGGCGGCGACCGCACGGTGTGCAACCTCGTGTTCGAGCGAATCGACTGAAGACGCGCTGGCGACAAGAAACGCCGCAGTGCCCGGGCGCAGAAAGTGCATGACGGTGGGACGGGGCTTTCGTCCAGAAGATAGTGGTCCCGCCGCATCGTTTTTCTGAAAGACATGAAAAAGGCCGCTGCCCGAAGGAGCAACGGCCTTTTGCAACACTTGCTATGTTGCGAAGAACTAGTCGGTCGGCTGGTTGGCGAGGCTGTTCTTGAGCTCAGCTTCCCAAGCGGTGACGAAGACGTTGTCGGTCTCCTTCTCGGCGATCTCGATCTGGTTCATGCGGGTGTTGTGGTTGTTGATGATCTGGTCAACGTTGACTGCCATGTCGTTCTTTTCCTCTCTAATGGAAATCCTGCATTGCCAATCAATGCAGCACTCGAACTATATGTGATTTGCAGAATGTTGCAAAGTGCCCAATTAAAAAAAGTTCGGCTTATGCTTTTTGCATATTAGAAGGGCTCCGCCGTTGGAGCGCCAAGCTCGCCGAAGGGGTTCATGAGCCAAGGAAAGCCATGGCGCTCAAGGGAGCGACACAGCCCCTCCAGCTCGCGCGGCCATGCGTCTTCCCCCTGCGCGAGAAAGCAGCGCACGCCATCGGTTGCCATCAGCAGCCACGACCCGCAGTCGCCTGCGCTCGCTTGAGCGGGCGAGTAGACGCCGGAAAGCCGCCACAGCTCCTCTTCCACAAGCTCGCGGGCAAACGCGCGCGCCTCGGAGCCGACCATGCTGAAGTCGGGATCCGCCGACTCTACCTTGCGCCGCAGCCCGAGGTAGCCAACGCAGTGCGCGCCAAACCTGTTGCGCGCAAAGCTGAGACGGAAGCTGGATTCGGGCTCTTCCCACGTGCACGCGATCGTGAGCTGCTTGAAACGCTCCAGCACGCGGCGCCTCTGCGCGTCGGTGGTGGCTGGCGACAAGAACCGTGCCGGTGGCGCGGCGAGCTTCTCACCGTCTCCGCCTTCGCCAAACGCATGGCGGAAGAACCACGCGCCCATGCGCTCGTCCTGGCACGCAAGGCCGCGGTCCCCGCCCGACGTCTCGGCCCATCGGGCACCACGGTACTCGTATTCGCTTCTTACGATAGTCTTCTGAGCCATCCGTGCCTTTCCATCCATATTCCTCGTGTAGCAGTGTACCTGCACCCTGAGACACGATTCCTCATTTTGAGACGATACCCACGGCCCCTCGGTTCAAAATGACACGATACCCACGGCCCCTCGTGCCACTTTTGGCGGCGCACGCTCTCGGGCTTAGCTGGCAGCTGAGGAAATCGCCCTCCCGCTCTGAAAAAATTGTCCGCGCAATAGATAATCGCCAGGCACCGCCTGGCCGGGATGAAGCAAGCGAGGGAGAGTCCATGTCAGACACGCAGCAAACACCAGCTCCAAAGAAGAGCCACAAGAAACTCATCATCATCGTCATCGTGATCATCGTCCTCGTCGCACTGATCGGGTCGTGCGCGAGCGGCGCCGGAAACAAGTCCGACAGCTCGAACGGCTCCGGCAACTCGGGCAGCACTGCCTCGCAAGGCGCTCAGCAGGAGAAGGACAGCACGAAGATCGACGCGGACAAGTTCGCGAAGATCGAAAACGGCATGTCCTACGACCAGGTCGTGAGCATTATCGGCTCCGAAGGCACCGAGCAGAGCACGAACGAGATCGGCGGCATCAAGACGACGATGTACGAGTGGGAATCTGACGGTTGGGGCGTCGCGACCATCACGTTCCAGAACGGCAAGGTCACGAACAAGAGCCAGATCGGCGTAAACGACCAGTCCACCGCGAAGGCCACGATGGACAAGTACAACCAGGTCGAAACGGGCATGACCTATGACGAGGTCGTGGCGATCATGGGCGGCGACGGCGAACTCTCGAGCGACACGAAGATTGCCGGCGTCTCGTCGAAGCTGTACATGTGGGACGGCGAGAACATCGCCTCGAACTGCAGCATCACCTTCTCCGACGGTAAGGTGAGCTCCAAGAGCCAGTTCGGGCTCGACAAGTAGCAGCAAAAAAAGACCCCGGAGGTAACCTCTGCCTCCGGGGTCTTTTCCGTGCGGGTGGGACGTCGCGCTACGCAGCCTTGCGTGCGGCCTTCGCCTCTTGAGCCTTGCGAAGCTCGGCGAGGTCGTAGACCTTGTAGTCGACGAGGTTCTGCTCGTCGATCTGGTCGATGTGGGTGACCAGGTAGGTCAGCCCGAACCACAGAGCCATCACCATCAAAAAGCACATCGTCAAAGTAAACATTACGACCTCCAACCCTTGTTGCGTTCATTTCGTCTGATGCAAATGTAGTCCCCTCAAAAGGAAATGCCGTTGCATCCCCTGCAACTGGTTTTGTTGTTTTTGCAACGTCATTATTCACAGTCGAGAATGTATCTCTAAGCGAGAAGCGCTTGCGAAAAAATGACACGATACCCACGGCCCCTCGTGCCATTTTGGTCCGATGTCCACGGCCCCTTGTGCCAAAATGAACCGATACCCACGGCCCCTTGTGTCAAAGGCGAGGAGGGAACATGCACGAGGTCGCACCCGTCGACATCCGTATCGACCGTAATTCGGTTATTCCCGCATACCGGCAGATCTACCAGCAGATCCGTCATCAGATCGCAGCGGGCAGCATTCCCGCCGGCGCCCTCATCCCCAAAATCCGCGACCTCGCCGCGAGCCTGGGCGTTGCCCGCAACACCGTCGAGGCGGCCTACCGCCAGCTCAGCCTGGAGGGCTACGCGCACGGGAAGCGCGGCATCGGCTACGTGGTCGAAGACCTCGACTTCTCGGTTGTCGAGGCGCAGCTGCCGGAGCAAGACGCCGCTCCCGCATCGGTCCATCTCCCCGCCCACCGCAAAAGCCCGCTCGGGGACAGCCTGGGCTGCCGCTACGACTTCTCCTACGGCAACCGCGACTATCTCAGGATCCCCACGGGCCTGCTGAAGACGTTTGCCGTCGAGGCGCTCGACGAAGAGGACCTCACGGGGGCTGCCACCTACATCGACCCGCTCGGCCTGCCCGCCCTGCGCGCCTGCATCGCCCGAAAGCTCAACGCGACGCGCGAGATGCACTGCCAGCCCGAGCAGGTCATCATGCAGCCGGGCACGCAAAGTGCCCTGCACTCCGTCATCTCGCTGTTCCCGCTCGAGCAGCGCAGCATCGCCATCGAGAACCCGGGCTACGACGCGGCGCGCAAGGTCTTCCAGGAACGCGCCTCGCACATCACCGCGCTGCCCGCCTACCGCGGCGGGCGCGTCTTGCTGCGCGCGCTCGAGGACTGCGACGCGAAGCTCGTCTTTCTCACGCCCTCCAACCAGTTCCCCCTCGGCCACATCATGCCGCTCGCCACGCGTCTCAAGGTCATCGACTGGGCCCAACGGCACGACGCCTACCTCATCGAAGACGACTACTGCTGCGAGTACCGCTATGGTTCCGACGCCATCCCGTCGCTGCACTCGCTGTGCCCGGACCACGTTATCTACCTGGGCACGATGTCGAAGATCCTCTCCCCCGCCATCCGCATGAGCTACCTGGTGCTGCCGCCTGCGCTCATGGAGCGTTGGGACGACGTGCAGCGCTACCGCTTCTGCGCGCTGCCGTGGCTCGACCAGGAGATGATGCACCTGTTCATGAGCAGCCCGGAATGGGCGCGCTACGAACGCACGACGGTCAGCAGCTACCGCAAGCGCCACGACACCCTCATCGCGAGCATCCACGAACACCTGGGCGACAAGGTGCGCATCGTGGGCGCCGACGCGGGGCTCCACATCCTGCTGGGCGACGGCGAGAAGCGCGACCAGTCCGAGCTCATCAACCTCGCGCGCTCGCACGACGTGCGCGTCTACGGTACCAACCGCTACTGGGTGGGAAGCGCCCGCCCCATGCGCAATTACGTGCTGGTCGGCTTCTCGCAGATCCGCGAGGAGGACATTCCCGAGGGGATCCGGCGCCTCGGCGAGGCCTGGTACGGCTGACACGCAGCGCTGCCACGGCCGCTTACGGGCATGCGCCCGTGAAAACGAGAGAGCCCCAGCATCCGGAAGGGGGAGGGACGCTGGGGCGAAGAGAGAGGAAGTTAGTCTTCACTAACTGGCACGTACTATAGCGTATTTGTTAGCCAATGCAAACTATTTTTCAGCTTTTTTCTGAGATTCTTTTCGCGACGCGCGAGCTGCCATACCGCATATCTCCGCGTCGCGCATTTATCGCAGGTCGGACGCGCATATCCCGTCTCGCGCCGCACGGCGCAAACCGTCTGACTCGCACCCATTTTTCGCCTCGCAGCGCGTCGTAACGCGATACTATAGCTATCGCAGTCACAACATCGAGCAAATGGAGCATTAACGTGGAACGCAACGACATCTTTGACGGCACAGGCACACAAGGTCCCGCGGAGACGAGCGCAGAGGACCTCGTCGCGCAGATCATCGCCGAGGAGACCGCCGCCCGAGGAGATGCCGAGACGCCAGCCACCGCCTCCGAGCCCTCCCCCGCCTCCGGCCAGGAAGGCGACGAGGACGCCCCCGCACACGAGCCCGCGCGCATCGACATCGGCGAGGCGCTCAAGCGCACGGCCATCCTGCTCGACGCCATCGAGCAGTCTGGAAACGACCTCAACGCAATCACCGACGCCAATGTCGACGAAGACGAGTTCGACAAGATCGTGGCCACGGCACGCGAGCGCGAGCAGTGGAACCCGAGCGTCTTCGCCGGCGAAGAGCAGGCATTTACCACGTTTCACCTGGTAGAAGACGAAGAGATCCGCGCGGAGGCCCACAAGCAGGTCATGTTCTACTGGCGCCGCGCGAAGACGTCGAGCAAGGTCGCCACCGCGCTGTTTGCCACGTACCGTTCTGCCGTCGTGAGCGCGCTCGAGCAAGACGAGCCCGTCGACAACGGCGACTACAAGAAGAAGCTCTCCGAGATCTTGGGCGTCGTGACCGCGCTTTCCGAAGAGCACGACCAAATCGTCTCGCTCGCGCAAGATGCCCAGGCGGGCGACCACGAGCGCGCCAACGCCCGCTACCACGAGCAGGTGGACCCGCTCGTCGAGGCGTTTGACGAGTGCCTCGCCCAGTACAGCAAGGCGAGCAAGATCCGCTTCAAGAAACGCAAGGCGGCACTTGCGGGCATGCGCGACGCGCTTTCCCGCATCGACGAGGCGAACAAGGTCTTCGAGCACTACGATTTCATCGAGTTCGTCACGCGCGAGCTCCCCGAAGACTAGCTCCCAAGCGAGCTGCCGCAAACACTACAAGGACCAGTTATATGTCATCACATGCATCAGATGCCGAGGGGCAGGCCCACCGCACGCACTTCGGCGCCATACTCGCCGTATACCTTCTCGGCCTGACCATCGGCGGCCTTTACGTCGGCATGGTCTCCCCCGTGCGCACCGTCGTGCAGCTTGGCTTTGGCGTCGATGATTCCACGGGCATCTGGATGATCAACATCTACACGCTGTTCTACGCGGCGCTCATCCCGATCATCGGCAAGCTCGCCGACCGCCACGGCCGCAAGCTCGTCTTTACCGTCTGCGTTGCCATCTTTGCCGCAGGCTCGCTCATCTGCGGCCTTTCCGAGCACTTCGGCGGATTTGGAATCCTGCTCACCGGGCGCGTCGTCCAGGCTGCCGGCGCGGGCGGCATGATCCCCGTCGCAAACGCCGAGATGGGCACGTCGTTCCCGCCCGAGAAGCGCGGCATGGCACTGGGAATGGCCGCCGGCATCGTCGGCGTGGCCAACGTCCTGGGCGCGGCATGCGGCAGCGCCATCATCGGGCTCGTGGGCACCGACAACTGGGCTGTCATGTTCTATCTGGCCATACCCTTCTGTCTGCTCGTCATCATCGGCGCGATCGCCTTCCTGCCCACGAGCACGGTCGAGACCGAAGGCCGCATGGACCTGTTCGGGTCGATCTTCTTTGCCCTGTTCGTGCTCATGCTGCTGCTCGGCCTGAAGGCCATAGACTTCTTCGACTTTGGCGCGACCATCGTCCAGCTCGGCGCGTGGGTACCCCTCGTCTGCGCCGTCATCTCCGCATTCATCTTCCGCATCGTCGAGAAAAACGCGCAGGACCCGGTGTTTCACCTGGAGTACTTCCACAACCGCGCCATCGTCATCACCATGGCCGTGTCCTTTTTCATCGGCTGCTGCATCATCTCGATGGTGCTCGTGCCTGAATTCGCCGAGTTCGCGATGGGCGACCCCGTCGGCTCGGGCGGCTACTACGTGCTCGCCATTGGCCTGCTCTCCATCGTGGGGCCGCCGCTCGCGGGCAAGTTCATCGACCGCTTTGGCGCCAAGCCCGTACTGATGAGCGGCCTGGTCGTCATGATCGCGGGCTTTCTCTTTCTCGCGTTCGTGGCGGCGAAAAGCCCGAGCGTCCCGCTGCTCGTCTTGGGGCTCGCCATCGTCGGCCTGGGCATGGGCTTTGCGATGGGCGCGCCAACCAACTACATGATTCTGGAGAACACAGACCCCAAGGACAGCAACTCGGCCATCGCCACGATCGCGCTCGTGAGGCAGATCGGCACCTCTCTGGCGCCGGCCGTGCTCGTCGGCTTCATCTCGCAGGGCTCCGGCATGCTGGGCTACCAGCAGATGCTCGTCTGCGTGGCCGTGTTCAACGCAATCTCGTTCGTCCTCATGCTGTTCTACCGCGAGCGCACGCTGTAAGCGCCCGCTGCGAGGGATGCGCGGGTCACGAAGGGCGGGCGGGCATCTAGCGCGATGCCGCGATCGAGCATGCGGTAAGCCCCGGCGTGACCGACTCGTCTTGCGAGCTGCCCCGCGCCGCTGCGTCCAAGAAGACGACGAAGAAGTACGCGGTCATCTCCGGCATCGAATCGAAGAGCATCGGGGCGCCCAGATAGCCTCCGCAGCCACATTGCGGCAACGTGCGCACGACCGCAGCGGGGTGCTGGGGCGTGCCCTTATCGAGACGGTCCCACCTGCTGTAACGGCGGTACGCCCCGCTTTCCTGGCGGATGGTGAGCTGGCCCGTGGCATCATCGAGCGACCCGACGATCCTCACGAGCGGCACCTCTCCCGTATCGCGCGGCACCGCCGCGTCGGCTTTGGGGAGCGTGTCGCAGGCGTACGCATTGCAGGTGGCACCATCGATGTAGGCGATAACGTTCATGTTGCCATGTTCGTCGCGCGACGCCAGAAAGATATCGCCGTCCAGACGGCCGTCGTGCGTGAGGAGCACGTGCTCCAGACCGCCGATTCGCGGAATACATGCAAGTGCCGCCCCGACGGTCCACCCATCGAGCTGCTGTTCTGTAAGTGACATGACGGCTCCTAACCTCGAGAAGATTCTTATGACGAGGATACCCGCTGCGCAGTCTGCCAGAGGCTCTGGATGATGCTCCGTTACCTCGGAGTTGCCGCGATGTTTCCGCAAAAAGCAAGAGACCCAGGAACCGGAGTTCTCTGGGTCTCTTGCAGCTGACAAATGTCAGACAAGGAGGGATAACGCTAAAGTCTTCTCGGGCGTACTGCCTATGGCTGACAGTGGGGAGTGCCCTTCGAAAACCTGAGTTCGTTTTGGCTGATGCCGAAAACTCACTCCTTCGAGCGCGTTTACTATACTGCGCTGCAAGCGGGCGAATCGTTGCACTCCATGCAATTGGCGTTGCACGTTTTGCAACGTTTCATCCCCCCGCGCGAAAAGGGTGGCACTGCCACGCATCTGCTGCGTTGCGTGCGAAAGTGGTGGCACTGCCACGCATCCCGCGCGGGGAGGACGCGGAGAGGGCGCTACACCAGCGTGTCGTAGTGGTCTTCCAGCACTCCGTCGACATACTCGAGAAGCGCGGAGTAGTAGCCTTCGGGCCGCTCGGCGTCGACG
>CACZQA010000091.1 GCA_902783175.1 uncultured Coriobacteriaceae bacterium | reverse complement strand
GTCTGCCTGGGCCTTCCCGGCGCTCTTCCGGTGCCGAACAAGGACGCCATCCGCAGCATCGTCAAGGCGGGTCTTGCCACCAACTGCGAGATCGAGAAGCACTCGATGTTCTACCGCAAGGGCTATTTCTACCCCGATATGGCCAAGAACTTCCAGACCACGCAGGGCCCCGTGGCATTTTGCATGCGCGGGCATCTCGACCTCGAGGTCGAGGGCAAGGCGGCGCTCGAGCGCCCCGATATCGAGAAGGACGCAGACGGCGGCTACGTTGCCCACGTCGGCATCACGCGCATCCACATGGAAGAGGATGCGGGCAAGATGACGCATCTGGGCGGTGCGGAAGGGCGTATCGACGGTGCCGACCGTTCGCTCGTCGACTACAACCGCGCGGGTACCCCGCTCATCGAGCTCGTCACCGAGCCCGACCTGCGCTCACCCGAGGAAGCGCGCCTGTTCATGCAGAAGCTGCGCCAGATTTACCTCGCCATCGGCATCTCCGATTGCTCGATGGAAGAGGGCTCGATGCGCTGCGACGGCAACGTGTCGCTGCGCAGGCGCGGCGCCAAGGAGTTCGGCATCAAGACCGAGCTCAAGAACATGAACTCGTTCAAGAATCTGCACGATGGCCTTGCCTACGAGATTCGTCGCCAGGCCGAAGTCCTCGAGAGCGGCGGCACGATCCGCCAGGAGACCCGCCACTGGGAGCCCGGTGCCAAGCGCACCATCGTCATGCGCGTCAAGGAGACCGCAGATGACTACCGGATGTTCCCCGATCCGGACCTCGCGCCGTTCGACCTTTCCGACGAGTTCATCGAGGGCGTGCGCGCCGAGCTGCCCGAGCTGCCGGACGAGAAGCGCGACCGCTTCATCGCGGAGCACGGCCTGCCCAAGGCCGATGCGGCCGCCATCGCCGGCGACGTCGCCATGGCCGAGCTCTTCGACACGGCTGCCGAGGGGCTCGAAGACGGCGAGGCAAAGAAGCTCGCCAACATCTTGCTCAACGACCTGAGCGCGTGGGCCAACGAGAACAACGCGACGGTTGCCGACCTTGCCGCATCTCCCGCGCACCTTGCATCGCTTGCCAAGCTTCTCGCGGCCGATACCATCTCGTCCAAACAGGGCAAGGAGGTCATCGCGGCCATCATCGCCGATGACGTCGACCCCGAGGCCTACGTCGAAGAGCACGGCATGAAGCAGACCACCGACACGGGCGCCATCGAGCAGCTCGTCGAACAGCTCATGCAGGAAAACCCCGACAAGGTCGCGTCCTACCGCGACGGCAAGAAGGGCTTGCAGGGTTTTTTCATGGGCCAGATCATGAAGGCCATGAAGGGCCAGGGCAACCCGAAGGTCATTTCCAAGATCGTCACGGACAAGCTGGAAGGCTAGTGGCGCTCGATCTACATGCCTGCGCACTGTGCCCCCGCCGCTGCACCAGCGACAGGGGCGCAGGCGTATTGGGCGTATGCGGCGAGACCGATCGTGTGCGCCTCGCGCGCGCGGCGCTGCACCTGTGGGAGGAGCCTCCCATCAGCGGGGATGCCGGCAGCGGGACCGTCTTTTTCAGCGGATGCCCGCTCAAGTGCGTCTACTGCCAGAACCGCGAGATCTCGCTCGGGAAGGTGGGCCTCGAGGTTTCCGTCGAGCGCCTGGCGCAGATCTTCCTCGAGCAGCAGGCGCGTGGCGCGCTCAACATCAACCTCGTGACTCCGACGCACTTCGTCGCCCAGATCGTGCAGGCACTCGACCTTGCGCGTTCAGGGCGACTGCCCGATCCCGATAATCTTCCCGCGGACTTTGCGGGGCAGTTCAAGCCAAACGTTTTGGAGCTGCCAGTCGTGTACAACACGAGCGGCTACGAGAACGCCGAGGTCATAGGCGAGCTGAAAGGCTACGTCGACATCTTCCTGACGGACTTCAAGTACGCCTCGCCAGAGCTTGCCCAGAAGTACTCTGCCGCACGCGATTATCCGCAGGCCGCGAGCGCTGCCCTCGATGCGATGTACGGGGTTGCCGGCCCCTACACGCTCGGCACGGGCGTAGACGGCGAAGAGGGGGTGCTGCAACACGGGGTGGTCGTACGGCATCTGATGCTTCCCGGCCAGCTCATGGACTCGAAGCGCGTTATCGACATCCTCGTGGCCAAGCCCTACGTCTCCGATATCTGCGTGAGCCTCATGAGCCAGTTCACGCCACTCGCGGGTCTCGAGCTGAAGTATCCCGAGCTTGGGCGTACCGTGAGCGAGCTGGAATACGACGAGCTCATCGACTACGCGCTCGACCTCGGCATAGAGAACAGCTTCATGCAGGAAGGCGGCGCTGCCGAAGAGTCGTTCATTCCCTCATTCGATTTCGAAGGCGTCTTGAAGAGCAGTTGAGACTATGAAGAACACGCGATATCTGATCATCGGAGCGGGGCTTGCAGGGTCGACCTGCGCGTACCTGCTCAAGCGGGCAGGGCACGAGGTGCTGCTGCTCGAGCGCCTCGACCTTGCGCGCAAATCCAAACTGTGTGCGGGCCTGTGCACGCCACGTGCCATCGAGATGCTGCATCTCATCTACGGGTTCGAAGCTGATCACCTGTTCAAGCAGCACCTCACGAGCGTGCGCTGCATTGCCGACGAGATAACGGCCATGGTCGGCAACATCACCACGAAGTCGGTGGAACGCCGCGAGCTCGACGCGTTTGCCGTGGCCAAATACCAAGAGCTGGGGGGAGAGCTCATCGACCGGTTCTCGCTGCGCTCGATCGACCCCGTGAACAAGGTCCTGACGGGGTTTGTAGATCACGAGCGTGCGCTTGAGTGCAGCTACGACGTCCTCATCGCCGCAGACGGCGCCCTCTCGACGACGCGTCAGCTCCTGACGGGCAAGGCACCCGATGCGATTCTGACGCTCGAGGCAGATGTCGAGCATCGGGGTGCGCCGTACACCATGGCGTACGAGAGCAGCTTCTTCGGCTACAGCTGGTATGCTCCGGCTGGCGAACGCGCGAAAATCGGCTGCGGGGCATTCCGCGGCGCCCCCGACTTGAAAGCCGAGCTCGACAAGTTTGCGCGCTTCATCGGCGTCGAGGTGGACAAGGTGCGCGGCGCGTACATTCCCACGGGCAGCGACGTGCTGCTGCGCACGGGCAGCTGCTATTTCCTCGGAGATGCCGCAAGCCTCATCTGCCCGCCTTCGGGCGAGGGCATCTACTTCGCGCTGTGGTCTGCCTGGTGCCTGTTCCGCGCGCTCACGACGAGCGCCAGCTACGAGGCGCTGCTCGCAAAGACCTGCGCCGTCATCAGGCGCGAGTACAAGACGCGGGACGTCTTTTTCAACAAGAAGTTCATGGAACTCGGCATCATGGCGGCAGACGCCACGCCGTACGGCAGAGAACGGGCCGTCAAATACGCGCTCAAGCATTTCGCGAGCTTCGAGTGACGAGTTGCTGCCGCCCGCACGATGGGCGTGCAAGGAAGTTCGTCGAATTGGATATAATCACCCGGAATTGACAACAGGGTAGGGGGAGGAACGTGCAAGAGGGACAAGAGCGAGAGCATTTCGCCTCGCGTATCGGATTCATTCTCGTCGCGGCGGGCTGTGCCATCGGTATCGGCAACGTCTGGCGCTTTCCATACATCACGGGCCAGTACGGGGGAGCCGCCTTCGTGCTCCTGTACCTGGTGTTCCTCGTGATTCTCGGCTTGCCCGTCATGGTCATGGAGTTTTCCGTCGGCCGTGCGAGCCAGAAGAGCTCGGCGCTCGCCTTTGACATCCTCCAGCCCAAACGCACGTTCCACTGGTTTGGCTGGTGGGGCTACATCGGCTGCATGATCCTCATGATGTTCTACACGACCGTCGCCGGCTGGATGATCGCCTACAT
>CACZQA010000090.1 GCA_902783175.1 uncultured Coriobacteriaceae bacterium | reverse complement strand
TCGTGCGCGAGCGCGATGAGCTCCGCATCGTCCACGACGTTCACGAGCTTGAGCGTCTCTGCCCCATGTTGTCTGCTGCCGAGCACGTCTCCCTCCCGGCGCGCCTTGAGGTCGGCCTCGGCGAGCGCGAAGCCGTCGTTGGTGGACACGAGCGCGTCCATGCGGGCCTGGGTATCCGTGTCGTCTTTGCCCGGATCTGCCACGAGGAACACCTGCCCCGGGTACTCTCCCCTGCCGACGCGCCCCCTGAGCTGGTGGAGCTGCGACAGTCCGAAGCGCTCGGCGTCTTCGACCATCATGACCGTCGCGTTGGGGACGTCGACGCCCACCTCGACGACCGTCGTCGCGACGAGCACGTCGATCTCGCGGTCGTGGAACGCGTCCATGACCATGCGCTTCTCCGTCGCGCCCATGTGCCCGGTGAGCAGCCCGACCGTATACTGCGGAAACACCTTGCGTGCGAGGAACTGCGCCTCTTCCTCGGCCGCCTTCGGATCGGAGATATCGCTTCCCCCCGACAAAGACAGCTGCATCTCGCCGCTCTCGGAGCGGCGCGCCCGCTGCTCGCGGCTCAAGCCCACGAGCGGGCAGATGATGTAGGCCTGCCTGCCCTGCGCGACCGCCGCGCGAATCGCGTCGTAGGCGACGCCACGCGCGTCACGGCTCACGACTTGCGTCGTCGTCTCCGGGCGGCTCACAGGGCGCGTTCTGATATAGCTCGTGGAAAGGTCGCCGTAGAGCGTGAGCGCAAGCGAGCGCGGGATGGGCGTTGCCGTCATGACGAGCAGGTCCGACCCCGGGCCCTTCTCGCGCAGTGCCGCGCGCTGCCTGACGCCGAAGCGATGCTGCTCGTCGATGACCACGAGGCTCAGGTCGGAGAAGACCACGTCGGGTTCGATCAGAGCATGCGTTCCGAAGACGACATCGACGCTGCCGTGCGAAAGCGCGCCGAGAAGCTCGGCGCGCTCTGCAGCGACGGTCGAGCCCGTGAGGATTCCCCAGCTCATGCCACATGCGTCGAAAAGCGGGCCCAGCTTTGCGGCGTACTGGCGCGCGAGCACCTCGGTTGGCGCCATCATCGCGCCCTGATGCCCCGCATCAGCGGCGATTGCCAGGGCAAATGCCGCGACCGCCGTCTTGCCTGTGCCGACATCGCCCAGCAGCATGCGGTTCATGCAGCGATCCGCGGCCATGTCCTGCGCGATGTCCCGAATCGCGGCACGCTGCTCGTCGGTGAGCGTGAAGGGCAGCTGCTCGCCGAGCGCGCGCGCATAGGCGCCTGCCCGCTGCATGAACGGCTTGGCGCCTGCGGTCTCGGCGGCGCGGCGGGCGAGCATGACGAGCTGAAGCCTGAGGGCCTCCTCGTAGGCGAGGCGGCGGCGCGCCTGCTCACGCGCCTGTGCGGTCGTGGGAAAGTGGATGTCGCGCAAGGCGCACTTGCGGTTGACGAGGCCACGGGCAGCACGCAGGGAGGCGGGCAGCGGATCGTGGCAGTCGGCGCACTGCTCGAGTGCGTTGGCGATGAAGCGCCGCATCCACGTGCTCGACAGCCCCTCGGTCGCGGGGTGGACCGGTATCAGGCCGACGTTTTCCCTCTCCCCACTGGGGCCGAGCACCTCGACGAAAGGCGAGTTCATGCGCTTGAAGCCGTAATCGAACGTTACCTTGCCCGACAGCGCGACGCGCATTCCCTTCTCGAAGCGACTGGCCATCCACGGCTGCCTGAACCAGACGCCGAGCATGACGCCCGTCTCGTCGACGAGCCCGACCTCGAGAATGTCCAGGCGTGGGCGGGGCTGTTTGCGCGTGACCTCGTCGACCGTCCCGATGACCGTGACGGTCTGCCCCAGGGGAGCAGCGGCGATCGGGTAGACCGCAGTCAGGTCGATATAGCGGTTGGGAAAGCAGGTGAGCAGGTCGCGCACGGACTCGATGCCCATCTTGGACAGCAGCTTCGCGCGGTTCGCGCTGACGGCGCGAACGCGCACGACCGGCTCGTCGAGCAGCTTGTCACAATCCGCGCGCGGCGGCATCTAGGCTTCCATCGGGATATAGGCAAACCCGAAACATCCGACGCACACGTGGGTCGTGATAACAGGACCCGTCTGCATCAAGCCGGTAATGGTGACGGGAAGCCCGCTTTCTTCCAGGGCGTGCTTGAGCGCGGTGACGTCGGCAAGGTCGCGGACGTGCACGAGGCATGCCTCGATCGGCCCGAACGCCTCGGTCAGCTCGCGCGCCTTGTCGACGAGCTTCGGGATGGCCTTCTTGGGCGAACGCACCTTGCCCCACATGTTCACCTCGCCATCGGCTTCGACGGTGAGCATCGGCTTGATGTTGAGCAGCGACGCGGCCAGGCCGACGGCCCTACCCGTACGGCCGCCCTTGACCAGGCATCTGAGGGTATCGAGCATGAACACGACGCTCGTCTTGCCGACAAGCTTGTGGGCCGTGTCGACGAGCTGCGCGAACGTGTAGCCCTTGTCGCGCAGCTGGGCGATGCGGCGGACGAACAGGAACTGGCCGATCGTGTTGCAGCAGGTGTCGATGACCGCAATCTCGAGCGGAGACGACTGCGAGGCGAGCCGTGCCGCGTTGCAGGTGCCCGACTGGGCAGAGGCGATGTGCATGGAGATAACGTGCGTGTAGCCCTCGAGGGCAAGACGCGAGTACAGCTCGCCGAAATCGGCCGGCGAGGGCATCGACGTGTGGGGCAGCTCGTCGCAATCGGCGATGAAATCGTAGAAGACGCCCTTGTTCGCGTCCGTATTGTCCTCGGGGAACATCGATCCGTCGGGCATGGTCACCTTGAGGTGGACGCACTCGATACCGAGCTCCGCGAGCTCGGCATCGGATGCATCGCAAGCGCTGTCTGTGACGAGCGCGATTCTCTCATTCAGAGCCACAGTCCGCGCACCTTCTATTCGATAGAGAACACGATGGGGTACAGCGGCTGCTCGCCACGCTGGGCGTCGACCTCGAGGTCGGGGTATTTCTCCTCGATCTGCGCGGAGAGCGCCTCAAGTGCCTCGTCGTCGAAATCCTCGCCGGCAAGGAGCGTGAGCGTGTCCAGGTCGTCGTTGAGCTCGTCGATGAGCTCGAGCGTGACCTCCTCGACGGTCGAGCCGACCGCGTCGAGGGAGCCGTCGGCGATGCCGATGATGTCGTCGGGCTTGATGGGCTCGCCCTTGGAGGTCTTGGAGTCCTTGACCGCCGTCGTGACCTCGCCGCAGTGGACGTCTTCGAGCGCCTCGGTCATCGCCTCGACGTTCTCTTCCATCGACGCGCTCTGGTCGACGGCGAACATCGCGGAAAACGACGCGGGGACGTTGGTCGTGGGCACGACGCCGACGGGAATGTCCGCGTTCTCGGCGGCGGCATTCGACGCCATGATGATGTTCTTGTTGTTGGGCAGCAAGATGACCGAATCGGCGTTGACCTTCTCGATAGCTGCGAGCAGGTCTGCCGTGGAGGGGTTCATGGTCTGGCCGCCGGAGACGACGTAGTCGACGCCGAGCGACTTCAGGATGCTCGCCATGCCGGAGCCGGCGGCGACGGCGACGAACGCGAGCTTCTTGTGCTCGAACTTTTCCTCTGCCGCCTCGTCTGCGGCGATGCCCGCCGCGCGGTCCTCGGACTCGATGACCATGTTGTGGATGAAGACCTCGGATACCTGACCGCGGTCGGTCATGTAGTTCAAGACCACACCCGGCGTGTCGGTGTGCACGTGGACCTTGAAGTCGGGGTGGCTGCCGACGAGCAGCTCGCAGTCGCCGAGGGACGCGAGGAACTCGAGCGCGGCGCCCGTATCGACGGTATCGCTGTGAAACAGGAACTCGGTGCAGTACATGTACTTCGAGCCCGCCCAGTCATGGACCTGCTCGATGGCGACTTTTGCCTCCGCTTTGGTGAAATCGGCAGAGGACGCAATCTCCACACCGCTTCCCGTCACGGAGGACACGAAGCTCTGGATGAGGATGGTGAGGCCGAACCCGCCTGAGTCGACGACGCCGTTCTCCTTCAAGACCGGCAGAAAGTCGGGCGTGCGCTTGACGGATGCGAGCGCCTCATCGGAGATGGCCTTGAGCGCGTCGTTGACATCCAGGCCTTCTTCCGCCGCCTTTTCCGCAGCAGCGGCAGAGTCCTCGAGGACCGTGAGTATCGTGCCCTTGACCGGCTTGCGCACCGCCTGGAACGCGACCTCGACCGCCTTGTCGAGCGCGTGGGCAATAGTGGCCGCATCGAACTGCTTTGCGTCGGCGAGGCCCTCGCACAGACCACGCAGGATCTGGCTGGTGATGACGCCCGAGTTGCCGCGTGCGCCCATCAGCGAGCCGTGGGTGACCGCCTTGCGCAGCGCCGCGCCATCGGCGTCTTCGGGGAGGGCGGCAACCTCTTTTGCCACCGAAGCCAAGGTGAGGGAAATGTTCGTGCCCGTATCACCGTCTGGGACGGGAAAGACGTTCAGGCGGTTGATCTCTTCTTTGCGAGCGTCGAGAGCAGACGCAGCGGTTGCGATGTGAACGCGCAGATCGCGGATGTTCATGTGGTAAATCCCCTACTGTTGGCTTGTCTATCTAGTTGCGGACCTTGACGCCCTGCACGTGAATCTCGACTCCGTCGACGGGCAGCTTGGCGGAATCCTCGAGCACGAACGCCACCTTCTCGGCGAGCATGCGGCTCACCTCGGTGAGGTTGGTGCCGTGTTCCACGATGATGTAGAGGTCAAGGTGGACGCCCTTGTCGGTCATCTCGACTTTGATGCCGCGACGCAGGCGGGAAGCGGGCAGGAGCTTGGCGATGCCGTCCGAAAGGGTCGGGGCGGCCATACCAACGACACCGTAGCTCTCCAACGCGGCATATCCAGCCATGTCGGCAATAACGTCATTTGCGACGGACAGCCCGCCGGGAATGGTTTCAGCCATGTGCTAGCTCCTTACTGGCTCACATAATTGACATTCGGATATTGTATGACAGATGCGAAAACATGCCTAATCATTGCGTTATTTTGCACAAAAGTACCAAGCGGCGGGGCGCATGCGGCGCGTCGTTGCCGTCTCGGGGCGCAAGAAGGGGCGCAACTCGGACTCGAGCTGCGCCCCTTCGTCTAACCGCTGGACTGAGGTGGCCTACCAGGTCAGGTCCTCGCCCTCCTGCCTACCGCGTCCGGTGAGGCTGTCGAGAATCATCTTGTGCTCGATCTGCGCGGCGACCTGCTTGGTGTGGACGACCGCATCGGGGTTGACCGAGATGGAGTCGATGCCGCTCTTGATGAGGAACTCGCAGAACTCCGGATAGATGCTCGGGAGCTGACCGCAGATGGAGACGGTCTTGCCGTCCTTATGGGCGACTTCGATGAGGTGGCGGATCGCACGCTTGACGGAAAGGTCGCGGCCATCGGCGACGCTTTGGATGATGTCGTTGTCACGGTCGAGGCCCAAGATGAGCATGGCCAGGTCGTTGCTGCCGATGGAGTAGCCGTCGACGAACTTGTTGAACTGGTCTGCCAGGATGATGTTGCTCGGGATCTCGGCCATGAGCCAGATCTTGAAGTCTGGGCTGCGCACCAGGCCCTCTTCGGCCATGATGCCCGTCACGACCTCGGCCTCTTTGACCGTGCGGCAGAACGGAATCATGACCTGCAGGTTCTTGAAGCCGTACTCGTTGCGGACCCTCTTGATTGCCTCGAGCTCGAGCTTGAAGGCGGGCAGGTACTTGGGGTCGTAGTAACGCGACGCGCCACGCCAGCCAAGCAGCGCGCTGGGCTCTTCGGGCTCGTACTTCTCGCCGCCGACAAGCCCGCGGTACTCGCTGGACTTGAAGTCGGAAAGGCGCAGCACCACCTGACGCGGGGCGAGCGCGCTCGCGACCTTGCGCATGCCCTCGGCGAGCTTGTCGACCGCCTCGTCGGCGCGGCCGGTCTCGATGAGGTGCAGGGGATGCTCGTGGATGAAGGTGGTCCAGATGAACTCCTCGCGCATGAGGCCGACGCCGTCGCACGGGAGCTTGCCGTGCTTCTCGGCGAGGTCGGGGTTGCCGAGGTTCATGTAGATCTTGGTGCCCGTTGCCGGAACCGTGTATGCCGGAGCAGCGGCGACTGCAGCCGCCTCGGGAGCCTCGGGCTCGGAGACCATGCTCTTGACGATGCCGGCGTACACCGTGCCGTTGGAGGCGTCGACGGTGATTTCCTGGCCGTTTTCGATGAGCGAGGTCGCCTCGGCCGAGCGGCTCGCCGTGCCGACGATGCAGGGGATGCCCATCTCGCGGCTGACGATAGCGGCATGGCAGGTCATTCCGCCGGCGTCGGTGACGATTGCGAGCGCCTTCTGCATGGCGGGGACCCAGTCGGGGGCCGTCATGGTCGTGACCAGGATCTCGCCGTCCTTGAACTCGTCGATGCGGGCCGGATCGGTGATGACATGCGCCTTGCCGGCAACCAGGCCCGGGGATGCGGGCAGACCGGAGACGATGACGTCGAGATCCTCGGTCACGGCCTCTTCTGCCTCGTCGACGGCAGCCTTCTCGTTCTTCTTGCGGGACCAGACCGTCTCGGGGCGCGCCTGGAGCAGCCAGACCTTGTCATCGCGCTCGTCGATGCCCCACTCCATGTCCATGTAGCAGCCATAGTGCTTCTCGAGCTGCTTGGCGTAGCCCGCAAGCTCCTTGATC
>CACZQA010000089.1 GCA_902783175.1 uncultured Coriobacteriaceae bacterium | reverse complement strand
TGTGGTTTCTCCTATCGACACCAAGTGCAGTGCCGTGGCGCGCTAGTCGTTGGCGTTCTCGATCGTGATGCTCTCGATGAGGCTGCCGGCGCGGAGCTTGGCGATGACGTCGAGGCCCTCGATCGTGTCGCCGAACACGGTGTAGTCACCGTCGAGGAACGGCTGGGGGCCAAGGCAGAAGTAGAACTGGCTGCCTGCGGAGTCGGGCATGGAGCTGCGCGCCATGGCGAGCGTGCCGTCCTTGTGCTCGTTGTGCGGGTTGGTCTTCCACTCGCCCTTGATGGAGTAGCCGGGACCGCCGGTACCGGGCTTGCCGTTGGGGCCGTAGCCGCCGCGTGCGACCTCTGCCGGGGTCATGTCGCGGGTGTTGGGGCAGCCGCCCTGGATGACGAAGCCGGGGACGTAGCGGTGGAACTTGAGGCCGTCGTAGAAGCCCTTCTGGGCGAGCTCGACGAAGTTGCCGACGTGGATGGGGGCGTCCTCGCCGTGCAGCTGCACGCGGATGGTGCCCTCGTCGGTGACGATGACGGCGACCTCGTTTCCGTTCGGTTTATATTCTGGCGTGTAGAGTGCCATGATTCGCTAACCTCCATGTGAAGTGCCCTATGCACCTCGTCGGTAGACATAAGTGCTGTAATTCTAGCAGTGCTTGAACATCTTCGCACGTGGCGCTGGTAGCGGGCCTATTTCGCCCCGCCCAATCGCCCCTCAAGGCCCAAAAGGGGACAGTCCCCAATTTGCAGGGTCTGTCCCCTATTTGCAGTTTTCGGGGCTATTGTTTTCGGAAAAAATAGAGCATAATCTACCGAATTAGTTCCGATAACTCTCTGGAGAGGAGTTTTCTGTGCAAGTCATCGACACGCAGGTGTACAAGTTCTCGAAGGACAACGAGCCTTGCTACACCGCAAAGCCAGGCGAGCTCATGCTGTTCAAGACGCTCGACTGCTTCTCGAACAAGATCACGGACGAGTCCATCACCATGGCCGACCTCGACTACGGCTACAACATCGCCAACCCCGCGGCTGGCCCTGTCTACATCGAGGGAGCCGAGCCCGGTGATGTGCTCGTCGTCGATATCCTGGACCTGCAGGTCGCCGACGAGGGCACCATCGCGACCGACGACCACTGCGGGCCGCTGTTCGAGACCACGGGGTACCGCACGAAGAAGATTCCCGTCAAAGACGGGTTCGCGACCTTCAACCAGGTCAAGTTCCCCATCAAACCCATGATCGGCGTCATCGGCACGGCCCCGTCCGGCGACGACATCATCGACGGCTACGTGGGAAGCCACGGCGGCAACATGGACAACAAGCTCATCGGCAAGGGCGCGCGCCTGTACTTCCCCGTGCGCGTAGCCGGCGCGCTGCTGCAGATGGGCGACGTGCACGCCGCGATGGGCGACTCCGAGCTGTGCGGCACGGGCATCGAAATCCCCGCGGAAATCACCGTGCGCACCTCGCTCATCAAGGGCTTCGAGCTCAACTGGCCCGTGCTCGAGACCGCCGACAAGTGGTACGTCAACGCGTGCGCGCAGGAGTTTGACGAGGCGCTCATGAACGCCAGCAAGGAGATGCAGCGCCTGCTGTCCAACCGCACCGGCTGGGACCTCGAGGAGACCTACATGTTCATGTCGGTCCAAAGCGACGTCGAGCTCAACCAGGCATGCAAGCCGTGCGAAGTGCAGCTGAGCCTGCGCATCGGCACGCCCAAGCTGCCCGGCATCGAGCGGCTCGTCGGCTAGACCGGCGCAAACTGCAAATTGGGGACAGTCCCCAATTTGCAGGGCCTGTCCCTAAATTGCAGTTTCGAACCATCTAACAAGGAGGAATTCGCGTGTCCGAACAAAAGGCGCCGAACGCAAACTCGGGTGAGAGACTCGAGGAATTCGGCTACAAGCAGGAACTCAACCGCCAACTCGGCCTGAAAGACGTCGTGCTCTACGGTGTGCTGTTCATGGTCATCATCGCGCCGCAGTCCATTTGGGGCCTGGTCAGCCAGCAGTCCATGGGCATGTCGACGCTCGTCTACATCATCGGCTTCATCGCCATCAGCTTCACGGCGCTCAGCTACGTGCGCATGTCGGCGCGCTTCCCCATCGCCGGCTCCGTGTACTCGTACGTGCAGCGCGGTATCAACCCGCACGTCGGCTTTATCTCCGGCTGGCTCATCTTGCTCGATTACGTCATCACGCCGGCGCTGCTCTACGTCATGGTCGCCAACTGGGGCACGATGCTCATCCCGGAAAGCCCCTGGTTCTTGTGGATCTTGGTGTTCGTCGCGTTCAACACCTTCGTCACCATCCGCGGCATCTCGATGACCAAGGGCCTCGACTTCGTCATCTTCGCGATTGAGATCCTGGCCGTCATCGCTTTCGTCTACCTGGCGAGCAAGTACGTGCTCGGCGGAGGCGGCACCGGCGCGTTTGTCATCGATCCGCTGTGGCAGCCCGGCAAGGTCGACGCGCACTTCGTGGCCGCCGGCATCTCCATCGCCGCGCTCAACTTCCTCGGCTTCGACGGCATCTCGACGCTGGCCGAAGAGACGCACGAGCCCGAGAAGAACATCGGCCGCGGCATTATGATCGCCCTCGGCATCATCATCGTCGTGTTCATCGCCCAGACCTACCTCGCCTCGCTCGTGCAGCCAGACTGGGCGAGCTGGGACGAGCAGCATGCGAACAACGCCTTCTTCTACGGCGTGCAGCTCGTCGGCGGTGACATCTTCATGAAGATCATGCTCGTCATCAACATCATCGCCGTGGGCATCGCGAACATCATGAACGCGCAGCTCGCCGCCTCGCGCCTGCTGTATTCCATGGGTCGCGACAAGGTGATCCCGAGCATCTTCGGCAAGGTCTCGAAGAAGTGGAAGACGCCGTGGGTCGGCGCCATCTTCATCGGCGTCGTCGTGCTGATCCTGGCCCCGACGTTGGGCATGAGCTCGCTGACCACGCTCGTCAACTTTGGCGCGCTGTCGTCGTTCATCATCCTGAACTTTGCCGTGTTCAAGTTCTTCTTCATCAAGGAGAGGCGCCGCAAGACTGTGGGCGACTGGGTGAAGTACCTCATCTGCCCGTGGATCGGCATCTTGATCTTGGCGTACGTGTTCACCGGGTTCGACCCGCTCACCTACATCGTCGGCGTGAGCTGGCTCGTCATCGGCCTGATCGTGGGCGCCGTCAAGTCGCACGGCTACAAGGAGGTCCCCGAGGCGTTCAAGAACCTCGAGGTCTAACGCCGGTTGCAAAATAGGGACACAGGCTGCAAATTGGGGACTGTCCCCTATTTGCAGTTCGTGCCCTTTTTGTGCGCTAGCGGGCGGCGCCATCCGAAAGCGTGACCTCGAGCTCGTGCGGCTCGTCGTCGACGCAGGCGTCGCGATAGGCGCGGCAGTCCCTCTCCGACATGCGGTCGAGCATGCGCTCTGCCTGGCGCGTTTCCTCGCGGTCGGCATGCTGCATGTTGTCCTCGTCCGCCGCGACCTCGACGTACTCGACGCCGCGAGCCGCCGCCGCGCGCGCCTCGACGCTGAGGATCGCAAAGCCGGCAACGCCCGCCACGGCAGACGCGAGCAGAATCGCGAGCTTGGCGGACGTGAGCGCCGCCTCGGAGTCGTACGCGAGGTTGGCGACGAAGATCGCCATGGTGAAGCCGACGCCGCCGAGCACCGCCGCGCCGACCATGTGCCGCCAGTTGACGTGCTCGGGCAGCTTGGCAAGCCCCGTCTTCACGACGATGGCGCTTGCCAGCAGGATGCCGATGGGCTTGCCCGCGAGCAGGCCGAAGAACACGCCCAGAAACGCAGGGCTGCCAAAGACGGACGCGATGTCGCCCGAGATGCTGACGTCGGCGTTGGTCAGCGCGAACAGCGGCAGAATCAGGAAGTACACCCACGGGTACAGGGCGATTTCCAGGCGCGTCGCCGGTGGGATGACCTGACGCGACACCGCGGACAGGCTGCGCACGTTGCGGATGTACTCCTTCTGGCCGACAAGCGGCTCTTCGGGGTTGAGCGCGGCCTTTGCCTGGCGGATCTTCTTCCCTGACCAATCGCCGAAGCTCTGGAGGTTGACGCGCGAGCCGGACGGGATGGTAAACGCGAGCAGCACGCCGGCGATGGTCGAGTGGACGCCGGACAGGTACACGCACAGCCAGAGGACGACGCCAAGCCCCAGGTACGGAACGAGCGCATAGACGTGCGCGCGGTTGAGCACGACGAGCAGCGCGAGCACGACCGCGGCGGCGAGCAGCCACTCGAACGCCGGCGCGTGACCGTAGAAGATCGCGAT
>CACZQA010000088.1 GCA_902783175.1 uncultured Coriobacteriaceae bacterium | reverse complement strand
CTTGGCCTCGATGGCCTGGGCCTTTAGTTCCTCGTAGCCCGTGATGTCGATGGGCCCCTTCTCGAGCAGCAGCTTCTCGTACTTCAGGCCCTCCTCCAGGTAGTCGAAGTGCCGGTCGAGCCGTGCGGTCTGCGCGTGCAGCTTGCGTGCGATGCCCATCGCGTCGGCCACCTGCGCCTCGTCGTGCGGGTCGAGCTCGCGGCAGTCGGTGATGAAGCGCGAGATCTTCCAGCCCTGCGCGGGGCCCTCGTAGATGTAGGTGCCGTCGATGCCGATCGACTTGGCGAGCTCGAGCGCCTGGACCTCTGCGGTGCGGTCGATCATCTGGTCGGTGCCCACGCCGGGGTGGCGGTACACGTACGAGCTGCTGTTGGTGGAGAAATGGCAGGAAAGGTTCGTGAGACCCTTCTTGAGCGGGTACACGTCGTGAATCTCGGACTTGGTGCAGCCGAGCACGCGGCAGATGTTGTCGAAGATCTTCGAGTCGACGTTCTCGAGAAACAGGGGGTCGAACTCCTTCAGCTCGTCGAGCGAGTCAAACTCGAAGATCGTGCCCGTGTCGTAGCGCCTGACCTCCATGTCGAGTTCGTCCACATGGTCGATGAACAGCTCTTCCCACAGTTTGTCCGTCGTGCGCGGGTCGTCGTATTCCGCCACGAGGATCTCGCCGAAGCGCTCGGAGAACGCGCGGTCGAAATACGCGTGGCCGATCATGTACCAGGCGCCGCTGCCGCCGATGTGCACGCCGGTGATGCGCTGCTTGGAATCGAACTCCAGGCACCATTCCTTGGTGGGGCCTTCCGAGAACTCGGCGGCGTAGTATGCCTTCCACACGTACGGTTCGAAGGGGTTTTGGGTGAAGTAGTCGTCCGACGAGCAGATGTAGGTGTTGCCGAGCATCTCGCGCACGCGCATGAGCGTCGAGTTGTTGTTACGCGACGCGAATTCCTGGTTGACGACGATCTTCACGCCGAGCTTTTGCTCCAGGTAGAAGAAGAGCTCCTTCTTGTAGCCCACGACGACGGCGATGTCGGTGATGCCGGCTTCGTGGAGCTGGCGTATCTGCCGCTCGATGAGTACCTCTCCGCGCACGTTGAGCAGGCCCTTGGGCTTTTCGTACGAGATGGGGGCGAAGCGCGTCGACATGCCGGCGGCCATGATGACCGCGTTGTCGACCCGGTAGGGAGCGAGCTCGGCCAGCCCGCGTTCGGTGAGGGCGCCATCTTCCACGAGCTTTGCGCTGGCGAGTTGGCGGGCGGTCTTGTTTGCCGAGCCGAGCGAGACGCCCATGGATTCGGCAAGTTCGCGCTGGGTGAGGCCGGGGTTGTTCTTGAGGGCGAGCAGGGCGTCGAATTCCTTTTTGTCGAGCATGTGGTTCCTTGTCATGTTTAATGCTGATACAATGTTCAAAAATCGTGAACATAGTATATCATATGAACACGATAACGAGAGAGCGCGATGCGGGACGTTGGAGGGCGAGGAATATGGGGACTGGATCAGCAGATATCGAGCGCCTACGCGCGCAGCGGCGCAAGCGGTACTTTGTGCGCGGAGTCGCCTTCGCCATCGCGTCGGGCATCTGCTATGGGCTCTACACCGGCTTTCTCACGCTGGGCGAGACACAGGGCGTGTGGGGTCCCTGGTTTGCGGGCGAATCCTGGGGTGCGGACAATCCACCGCTGAGCGCGTTCGCGATCACGTTCGTGCTCGCCGCGCTCGCCGCCGGCCTCAACGACTGCTTCAGCGGCATCTGGTCGATTGCGCTGTGCGCGAAAAACGGCCAGCTCGGTGACCTGGTCAAGACCGTCAAGACGAGGCCTGGCCGCATCATGGTCGTGTGCGCGATCGTGGGCGGACCGCTCGCGACCACTGCCTACGTCATCGGCCTCAACTCCGCGACCGCCGCGGGAAACCCGGGCGTCATCGTCCCGATTGCGGCGCTCAACTGCGCCATCGGCGCGGTGCTGGGACGTGTCTTCTTCAAGCAGGAGCTTGGCGCCCACAAGGTAGTCGGCATTCTCATCTGCCTGTGCGCGGGCGCGGTTATCGGGGGAACGAGCTTTGGCGCGATGGGTGGTGAGGCGGCGCTCGGCTGCCTGTTCGCGTTCGTGGCGGCGTTTGGCTGGGGCTTCGAGGGATGCGTCGCGGGCTTTGGCACGATTCTCATCGACTACCGCATCGGCATCGCGATCCGCGAGACGACCGCGGGCGTGCTCGAGCTGCTCGTGCTGTTTCCGCTGCTCGCGGCGATAGGCGGCGATATCGCTGCGGTGCCCGGCATTGCCGCGGCGGCGTTTTCCAGCCCGGCGCTTCTCATCTTCGTGGTGTCGGGCTTCTTCACGATGCCGGCGTATTCGTTTTGGTACAAGGGCAACTCGATGTGCGGCGCGGCGCTCGGCATGGCGTGCAACGGCATGTACGCGTTTTGGGGCCCGTTCTTCATCTGGATCATCATGGGCGTGCTGAACCTGGGTGGCCTGGCGGCGAGCTATCCGCCCCTCGAGCCTGTGCAGTGGGCAGGCGCGCTCGTCATGGTGGTGGGCATCTTCTGCATCGCCGTCAATCCTGCCAAGCTCTTCGCGAAGGACAGAAAGGCGGTCGCAGATGCGCAATAAGCTGATGCCGCTCTACTATGCAATCGTCAAGCAGTTCATGGATGGCGGCGAATACGACGCCTCGGAGATCGTGGCTCTGCTCGAGCCGGACTACGGCGGGTACCGGCTGCTGACGCACAGGGGCGTGGAGGAGGCGCTTGCGACGGCGAAGGAAAACGGGCTGCTCGACGAGTCGCGCTACGACGTCGACGGAGCCGGTGAGCTGCGCGTCTTCTATCGCGTCAACGACTTTGGGCGCGAGATGATCGACCGCTACATCGGGGAGTACCACAACCCCGCATAGGG
>CACZQA010000087.1 GCA_902783175.1 uncultured Coriobacteriaceae bacterium | reverse complement strand
GTCCATCATGTCCGCAATCGACTTGCGCGACTTGCCCACGGCGTAGCTCTGGAACCACTCGCCCACCTGGTAGAACAGCATGACGGCAGCGCCTTCGGCCATATGCGGGTCGCTCTCCGGGAAAAACACCAGCGCAAACGCACCCACGGTGGCGATGGTCATGAGGAAGTTCTCATCGAAGACCTGCCCGTGCGCGATGCCGTGCACGGCACGGCCCAGCACATCGTAGCCGGCGATGAGGTACGGGATCAGGTACAGGCCGAACTCGATCCACAGGCCGCCGGGGACGTCGAGAAACCCGAGCTTGTCGACGGTCATGATGGCGAAAAAGAGCGCAAGGGCTACGAGGACGCGCGCGAGCGTCCGCTTCTGGTGCTGGGACATATGGTGCTCCTTGGATGCTTTGAGCTGACAGTACGCCTTGAGGCGGGGCTACGCCTTGATGGTGCAGGTCGGTTCGATCGCGTTGAAGACGCGCTTGGACTCCTCGAACAGCGCCGGGTACTTGTCATCGTCGGCATCGAGGGTGAACTTCATGGTCATGAAATTGACAGACGCCCTGTTCACGCCGTCGAGCCGCGCGATCTTGTCCTGGATCTTCGCGGCGCAGTTGCCGCAGAGCTCGCCTTCGAGCTTGTACATACGCTTCATCAGTCCTCCAAGTTCCCATAAAGATGGCACGATACCCACGGCCCCTCGTGTCATTCGCAGACGTGGGTCAGGCCCTGGGAAAGCATCGTGTAGACATGGTCGTCGCTGAGGGAGTAGACCACCTGCTTGCCCTCGCGCTGGAACTTGACCAGGTGCGCTTGCTTCAGGCTGCGCAGCTGATGCGAGACAGCGCTTTGCGACACGCCCACTACCTCGGCGATGTCGCCCACGCTCAGGTCCTGTCCCATCAAGGCGTACAGAATCTTGATGCGCGTGGTGTCGGCGAACACCTTGAACAGGTCGGCGAGGTCGTAGAGCAGCTCCTCGTCGGGCATCTGCTCGATGGCCGCCTCCTTGGCGTCGTCAAACCGTGCGCTCTCGGCGTCTGCCATGTCATTCTCCTTCTTACTGAACATATGAGCATGTGTTCATATGTTTGACTGAAAGTATAGCCTCATATCGATGCGAGTCAAGTGGAGCACGCCGCCGTTTGCGCATCATTTATCATCCAGCATCTGTGTGAGCGTCTTGCCCGTCGCCCCCATGTGCCCCGGTGCCCAGGGATGGATGTTCTTGCGACAGACGCCGATGGCCTCCTCGCACGCCTTGAGCACACTGCCCTCCAGGCTGTCGCGCCAAAACGCGCAGATGTCGATCTTCGTCTCCACGTCCTTGAGCAGCAAGAACGCGACCCGGTCCCCATAGATCGGCCGGTTGAACCCCGACGAGAACCCCACGAAGTTGTTGATCTCCACCTCGAGGTAGAGCGTCTCGAGGTCGACGTAGGTCTTGTCGGTCTTGAGCGCCGGCTCGTGCGAGACCACGCTGCGAATGTAGTCGGCGAGTCCGGGATAGGCAAGATCGTTGGGCAGCAGCAGGTTCTGGCCCACCAGGTCCTTGAGCGTCACGCCGTCCGCCTGCCCGGCAAGCGGGTTTTCCTTGTTGACCACCACGTACAGCTGCTCTTCGTAGATGAGCTCGGAATGGTAATCGTGATGTCCATATGGGTACATGTCGAGCATGAAGTTGAGGTCGACGCGGTGCTCGTCGAGCGCGCTGTACAGTTCCGAGAACTTCATGCCGCGAAACACGACGGCGATCTTGGGGTAGTTCGACTTGATGTAGCGCACGAAGCGCGCGATGAAGGGGCGCGCCGCCTCGTGCAGGTAGCCCACGCGCACAATCGACTCGGTGCCCGAGTTGAGCACGGAGAGCCGCTCGATGGCGTTGTCGTAATCGTGCAAGATGACGCGCGCGTCCTGGACGAACATCTCCCCTGCCTTGGTGAGCTTGACGTGCCCGCTGCCGCGGTCGAACAGCTTGAAGCCGAGCTCGTCTTCAAGCGACGCGATGTGCCTGCTGATGACCGAGGTCGAGACGTAGAAATGCTGCGCGGTCGTGGAGAAGTTGAGCGTGTTCGCCAGATGGGCGAATTCCTTGAGATGGTCGATGTTCATGTGCAGCTCCTTGGCGCTCGTGCCCTCTGCGGCGGGGGCTGCCCGAAACGGCAGCCCCCGCGCGCATCCCAATTCTACGTGACGATCACCTGAACTGGCTGATGTCCTGCTTCAAATCCTGCGTGTGGTAGTCCACGTGATCGTCCTTGCAGACCTCGAACACGCCGCTCACAAAGCTGACGGGCTCGTCCGTTTCCACGACGGGGACCGCCACGCCCTCATCTGCCCCCGCACTCGGCTCGATGCGCTGCTCGTTGTTGTTGACGAACGAGACCATGTTGAAGCCCGCCTGGGCAAGCCAGCTCACGAACTGCTTGCGCTCGGGCGCGCTTTGGACGGCGTTGCCGATCCGGCGCGCCTGCTCGCGCACTCCTTCGTCGCGCGGACGCGTGGCGAGCACGCCGTTGTAGACGAGAATTCCACCGGGCTTGAGCAGGTAGCTCATGTTCTTGAGCGCGAGCTTGGGGTCGAAGAGCAGGTTGAGCACGGCGTTGACGTAGACGACGTCGAAGCTCCCGGGCTCGAGACCGCTTTGCGCGAGCGTCTCGGGGTACGAGAGCACGAACTGCATGGCATCGGGCGCGACCCCGCCCTTTTGCGCCGCGTGCTCCACGCCTGCCTTGGCCGCCTCGACAAAGCCCGCGCGCCAGTCCACGCCCACGGCAAGCCCCTTGGGGCCGACCATCTCCGCAAGCTTGTAGACGCCCTTGCCGCGACGACAGCCGAGGTCGATCACGCGCCGGGAGCGGGGGCTGTTCGCGAGCTGCATGTCGCAGCGCGCGTCAAGGCCTCCCTCTACCGGAAGCTGCCCGTAATAGTGTTCGAGTGTGCTGATATCCGCAGGCATGTCCTGCCCTCCTTTTGCGCACGCGCCGGCACCGCCGCAGGCGGGAGGCGGGCGCTCTCGTTGTTCTTGCAACGATTATAGTCTCCCCGCGCTCGCGCACTCTGCCTCTCGAGCGCAATCGACGTGCATTACCCCCTCGAGCTGCGCTAAACTACCGCTTCGTCAAACAAGCCCGCTAGGGAGAGGAACCACATGGCGAGGAAAATCATCCTCGACAGCGACCCAGGCCACGACGACGCCGTCGCCATCCTGCTTGCCGCCGGGAACCCCAACATCGACCTGCTTGCCGTCACCACCGTCGGCGGCAACCAGAGCCTCGACAAGGTCACCTACAACGCCCGCGCCGTGCTCGAGAAGGCACACCGCACCGACATCCCGGTGTACGCCGGCTGCGACCGCCCGCTCGTCCGCCCGCAGGAAGTCGCCGCCTCCATCCACGGCCAGACCGGCCTCGACGGCGTCGAGCTGCCCGTGCCGACCCGCCCGCTCGAGGACATGCACGCGGTCAACTTCATCGTGAAGACCATCATGGAAAACGAGCCCGGCACCATCACGCTCGTGCCCACCGGCCCGCTCACCAACATCGCGATGGCCGTGCGCATGGAGCCCCGCATCGTCGAGCGCGTCAAGGAAGTCGTCCTCATGGGCGGTGGCTACCACGTCGGCAACTGGAGCGCCGTCGCCGAGTTCAACATCAAGGTCGACCCCGAGGCAGCGCACGTCGTCTTCAACGAGCCGTGGCCCGTCACCATGGTCGGCCTCGACCTCACGCACCAGGCGCTGTGCACGCCTGCGGTGCAAAAGCGCATCGAGGGCGTCGGCACCGACCTGGCGCAGTTCGTGAGTGGCCTCATGGACTTCTTCCGCAAGACCTACCAGGACAACCAGGACTTCGTCGACCCGCCGGTCCACGACCCCTGCACCGTCGCCTACCTCATCGACCCCACGGTCATGACGACGCGTCGCTGCCCGGTCGACGTCGAGCTCACCGGCACGCTCACCACGGGCATGACCGTTGCCGACCTGCGCGGTCCGGAGCCTTCCGCCGAACAGTGCCACACCCAGGTTGCCGTCAAGCTCGACTTTGACAAGTTCTGGGATCTCGTCACCGATGCCATCGAAAGGATTGGTTAGTACCGATGTCTGAAAGCACCACCCAAAAGACCGACAACGGCGGAGCGGCGAGCATCGCCGCGCTCATGGCGGCCCTGCTCGTCGCCATCTTCGCCTTCCAGCTCAACGCCTCGATGCTCTCGCCCGCGCTCGTCACGATGCAAAACGAGCTCAACACGACGGCAGACGCCATCGGGCTCACGCAGACGGTGTTCTTCACCGCCGCGGCACTGTTCTCGCTGTTCCTCCCGCGCCTCGCCGACCTCAAGGGCCGCAAGAAGGTCCTGTCCGGCATGCTCGCCCTCACGGGCATCGGCTGCCTCATCTCGGCGATCGCGCCCAACGTGACCGTTCTCATGATCGGCCGCATCTTCCAGGGCGTCGCGGGCCCCGTCGTCCCGATGTGCCTGATCATCTTGCACCAGCGCGTGACCGAGGAGAAGCGCTACACGCGCCTCATGTCGATTCTGACCTCCGTCAACGGCGGCATCGCGGGCGTCGACGCCATCCTCGGCGGCTGGCTCGCCGGCACGTTCGGCTTCCGCTCCGTGTTCATCGTGATGGCAGTCATCGCGGCGCTCGCCGTCGTCTTCGTCGCGCTCGCCGTGCGCGAGAGCACCGCAGAAGACACGCCCAAGATGGACTGGGCAGGTGCCATCACGCTCGGCATCGCGTTTCTTGCCGCATACCTGGCCATCAACGAGATCGAGAAGCTGGCGGGCGCCAACTGGATCTTGGTCGTCGTGCTCATCGTCATCGCCGCCGTCTTCTTCGTGGTGTTCTGGCGCCATGAGGGCAGCGCTGCCGCGCCCATGGTCTCGACGCACTACATGAAGCAGCGCCGCACCTGGGGCCTGCTCGTCACCACGCTGCTCACCATGACCGGCGTCTTCGCCATCATGAACGGCGTCGTCCCCGCCATCGCGCAGGACACGACGCTGTGGGGCGGCATGAGCGCCTCCACCGTCTCGTTTGCGACGCTCACCCCGTATGCGCTGCTCGGCCTGGCGTTTGGCCCGGTCGCCGGCGTGCTCGCGAGCAAGTTCGGCTACCACGTCGTGCTGCGCGCGGGCCTCGTGGTGACCATCGTCGGCGCGCTGTTCGGCATCTTCGTTGCCAACAGCCCGAGCATCGCCGCCCTCGTTGTCATCTCCGTCGTGCTCGGCATCTCCTATGCCGGCACCGCCAACATCATGCTCAACGGCCTGGGCATCGTGCTCTCGCCGAAGGACAACCCCGGCTACCTGCCCGGCATGAACGCCGGCGCCTTCAACCTGGGCGCAGGCCTCAGCTTTGCCGTGCTGTACGCCGTGATGAACAGCTTCACCGTGTCGGGTGGCGCTGCCGCAGGCTACGCCGCGTCCCTCGTGGCGGGCGCCGTCCTGGTTGGCGCCGCGCTGCTGTGCTCCTTCCTCATCCCCAAAGAGGAAGACGCCGACAACAGCTAGACTGCCAACGGCTAGAATCTGAAGCGAAGGCTTATCTGTCGTGGCGGGGGCTTCGTGCTCCCGCCACGCTCGTAGATGGCAGGCCCGCCTGCCGCGCGTCCGCCAAAAGGGCGCGTCTGTTCGACCGGAAGAAAGACTGGGGACCGTCATGCAAGACCACAAGGTAATCGTATTCGGAAGCCTCAACATGGACCTCTCCATCGAGTGCCCCCGCGTGCCGCTGATCGGCGAGACGATGCTCGGCAGCAACTTCTTCACCAACCCCGGCGGCAAGGGAGCCAACCAGGCAGTTGCCGCCGCCAAGCTCGGGGCTACGGTGCACATGCTCGGTGCCGTGGGCGACGACGCCTTTGGCGACCAGATGATCGCCTCGCTGGCCGAAGCGGGCGTCAACTGCGAGCGCATCGCACGCGTCGCCGGCTGCCCCACCGGCGTCGCGATGATCGAGCGCATCGCGGGCGACAACTGCATCGTCGTGGACTCGGGCGCGAACATGCGCCCCACCGCGCAGTTCGTCCGCGAGGGGCTCGAGGAGGTCGCGCAGCCCGGAGACATCTTCCTGACGCAGCTCGAATGCGATTTCGAGGAGACCATGGCATCGCTTCGCATGGCGCATGACGCGGGGCTCACCACGGTCATCAACCCGGCGCCGGCACGCGAGCTGCCGCTCGACATCTACCCCTATCTCGACATGGTCGTCGTGAACGAGACCGAGTGCGAGGAGCTCACGGGCATCTACCCGTCCGATGACGCGAGCTGCCGCCTTGCCATGGAGAAGTTCCTCGCGCGGGGCGTGCGCTGCAGCGTGATCACGCTGGGCGAGCGCGGATCTGCCCTGCTCACCGCCGGCCCCGACGAGATACTCAGGTCCGTTCCGCCACAGGTCACGGCAATTGACACGACCTGTGCGGGAGACACCTACATCGGAGCCCTCGTGGCCGCGCGCGCCAACGGCACTGCCGCGCAAGACGCCATGCGCCTCGCGACCCGCGCCTCCGCGCTGGCGACAACCCGCGTGGGCGCGCAACAGTCCATCCCGACGCTGGCCGAGGCAAACTCCCTCGAATAGGTGCGCGAGCACCCCCCCCCTGCGCGAGAACCGTGGCACTGCCACACTTCCCGCGCGAAGGGAGGGAGCGCGAGAGTTGCCGGTGCCTCAGTACTGGTAGATGGCAGAGCCCATGTCGTCTTCGTATTCGTGGGTAAGGAAGTTGCGCATGCGGAACCTGACGCAGCTGGTCCACACGGTCACTTCCCAGCCCAGCGAACCGTACTGGTTGATGTCGCCGTTGCCCGAGGTGTCGCCACCCGGGTCGAGAACGCAGTACGCGATTGAGCCGGTGCCCACGTACAGCGGGCCCTCGTGCTCGAGCTGCACCGTATCGGGCATCGCGTGCGTGTGCCCCGTGAAAAAGACGACGTTGTCGTGCTTGCGCAGGTGGTTGTGCAGGTTCTCGTTATCCTCGTCCGAGAGCGACCACTCGTGCCCAAAGTCGCCCGGCTCGGTGTTGAGCACCGTCTGGTACAGCGGCTCGTGCATCAGCACGAACGAGATGACCCCGTCATGCTCGTCTTGCCCGGCAAGCTTGTCCATCCACTCGATCTGATCGTCGGAAATCCCGAAGTGCGCCCAGTTGCCGTCCGGATAGCGGTCGGGCCCCATCACGATGAGGTGCACGCCGTTGATCGTGCGGTCGTAGTACGGATGGACTTGGTCGGAGATGCCAGCCTGCTCCCTGAACTGGTCGGTCAGGTTGGAGACGGGCTGCGCTCCCTCGGTCGAGTCGTACTGGTCGTGGTTGCCGATGGCCAGCGTGAAATCGTCAGGATATTTGAACCCCGATGCCTCTGCCAGCTCGTGAAACTTGTTGAACTCGTCGAGCTTGCCATTGTTGGTGATGTCGCCCACCACGATGATGCTGTCGTTGTCGGGGCAGTTCGCGGCGATGTCCTGGAACATGTTTTGCACGCGGTCGACGTAGGGCTGATAGTCGAGGTCGAGGTGCGTGTCGCTCACGACGACGAACTTTGCCAGCGCTTCGCTCTCATCCGGAGCAGAATCGACCTTCTGCGCGCGGTTGAGCGGACCTTTGAACCTGGGTTTGCCCTTCCCGCGATGTCCCTTGCCCTTATGGCCGTCGTCTTCGGAGCCACTGCACCCGGCAATGCCACCCACGAGAAACGCGCCGGCGGCTGCCCCCGTGAGCTTCACGAACGTTCTACGCGCGATGATGTCGGACACGGTATCCTCCCCCTGGTGTGAGAATCATTTGCGCCATTGTAGCGCGGATGTCTGCGATGACCCTTCGGGACGAGCGGGCGACTCCGCTCCAGGCGCAAGGGGGCGCGGCGCCCCGCACGTGGGGCATTTGCGCTCCCCTGTCGGGATCGCGACCCCGCACCTAGGGCACACCCCTACCGCCACCTTGCTCCCCATGACCGCGCACTTGCCACAACGCGTACAGAACATGCAGCCCATCCGTCCGCTGCCTCCCCTTCATCGACAACTCGCAACAACGCGAGAAGGCGAGCCGGCTGCACCTGCAACCGGCCCGCCTCTCATGCACTCTCGAACAGCCTGCGGTTCTATTTCGCCTGCTGCATCTGCTTGCGTGCAACGCCGCGCTTGGGCATTGCGAAGGCGATTACAGCGGCGATGGCCATCGTGATGCCGACGATGAGGAAGGAGTTCCCAACCACGCCGGTCATGTCGATGACGACGCCTGCGAGCCACGGCCCGAGGTAGCGGCCGACAATGTTGATCGTGCCCACGACTCCCGTGCCCGTGGCGCGGATCTCATCGTCGTAGTACTCGCCTGCGCAGGTCATGATAACCGTGATGACGCCCGTGCATGCCGTGTTGCCCGCGACAAAGAAGTAGAGCACGGCCAGATTCATCGCAGCACCGCTGGTCAAGTAGAAGAAGTACCCGAACCCGAACACCGCGTTGAGCGCGACCATGAACGCGATGAGCGACTTGCGCTCGACGCGGTCGGAGACCTGTCCGAGAATCAGCTCGGTAATGATGCAGCACACGCCCGCAATCGAGATGGACAGCGACGCCTGGGCAAGGTCGAAGCCGACAGCCTGGACCGTCGCAACGTAGTACTGGGTCGCCGCCATGTAGCCGATCTGATAGATGATGTAGAAGATGCCAAAGTGCCAGGTTATGGGCATCTTGAGGACGCGTGCGATGGCACTGCCGCCGTTGCCCTTCGCCTTCTCAGCCCGGCCAGCTTCGACCTTGGGCTCGGGAGCTGCCTGAACGCCCTCGGGCGCGCCATACGGCGCAAGGCCGAGCTCTTCGGGGCCTTCGCGGAACGTAATAGCAATGAAGATTGCGATCATCGCGTAGATGATGCCGAAAATCACATACGACATGGCCCACCCGAGGCTGCCGATGATCATCGGCGCGACAATGCCCAAGACGAGGGCGGAAAAGTTAGCGCCTGGGGTGATGAGCGACATGCCCATGCCGCGCTTGTGCGGCGCGAACCAACGCGAGACGATCTTCGGAAGAATCGCCATGAGCAGGCCTGCCGTGCCACAGCCGGCGATTGCCCAGGTCACAATTGCGACGCCGAGCCCCATCGGCGCGAAGAAGCCGAACAAGATGGCGCCAACGGCAGCCAGCGAGCACGCGGCGACGATCGCCTTGCGCGTGCCGATCTTATCGGCGAGCATGCCCCACGCAAACGAAAGGCCCGCGTAGAAGACCATGTAAACCGAGGTTATTAGTCCGATTTCCGAATACGAGGCACCGAGCGCCTGACGGATCGACTCGAGCGAAATCGCCGGTAGGCGCTGGGCGCTCAGCACGATGAACTGGGTGAGAAAACCACCCAGGCAGATGACGAACGCATAGTGCAAGCCGCTGCGCTTTTTGGGCGCGGCGTCTTCGACGGTTTGAAGCATTGTTCCTCCTTGGATACTTGGGTATGCGGGCACTCGTCGCCCGCGTCGCGGCAAAGACCGGTAGCAGCGCCGGCGCCTCGTAAAGGCCCTACCCCCTGTGAGCCGAAGAGCCGGGGACAAACCGCGCAATCAGGGAGCTGCGTCGCTCAGCGCGAGACGCCTTTTTCTCCTCGGCATTGCGCTGCTTGGCAGCCAAGGCAGCACGGTTGAACTCCTCATGCGCCCTCTTCGCCTCGTCGGAGGCCTCGAGCTGCGCGCACTCCCTGATCCGGTCCTGATCGGCTATGATCTTCTCCGCACGCTTCCTGTCTTCCACGGGCACGTAGATGTCAACGCCGTAGTTCTTGTCCTTGCTCTGGGGAATCGCCATGCAGGCGATGGGATGGTTTGTCTTCATGGTCCCTAGATCCTTGCCGTAAAGCGGAATCCCCTCTTTGCGAAACAGGTAGGCCATGCCCTGGTATTGCCACATCATCTTGACGTTGGTCAGGTAGCACCAGGTCATCTTCTTGAACTGTTCGATGTCGGTGACCGTCGTCCAGCCTTTCCTCTGCTGCGGCAGCATGGGACCTCCCGTTGCGTGATTTCAGTTACAATTAAACTGACTCGCTTGCAACACTGCGTTAACAGGCAGAGTCGGTGCTGGAGCCGAGTGCATCTTGGCGGGTTCGCTCGACTCCAGCGGCTTGTTTTTGGGCTTCACGCCGCTAGGGCATGAAGCAGGTGACCTTCTTTCCGCCCAGCTCGACCATGCGCTCTGCGATCTTGTCGACCGGCAGGATCTCGATAACCTTTGCCAGGCAGTGCATCTCGCACGGGGCGACCTTGCCTTGCGCTCGACGCTCGGCACACAGGTCGCACAGGCGCGACGGAACCGGGACGTAGTCCCACTCCCATGCGCCGCCGAGCTTCTTGGGACCGATCTGCTGAACCTTGATGCCCCATTCGTCGGCGTTCAGGCCCTTTTCCTTCAGGCATGACACCTCGCAGGTGTCGCAGCCGGTGCAGAGCCCGTAGTTGATGAGCATTCCATATTCCATTGCGAGCACCTCCTACTCGTGATCCAGGCCGGAGACCTTGCGAATCTTGCAGATACCGTTTTTGTACGGCGCGCCGTAGCCCGTGACCGATACGCTCTCGTGCGGAATCAGGTTGTTGGCGTTTGCCTTGAAGACCCCGTACAGGTTGGGCGCCTCGGGATCCTGCTCCGGGAACCACCACGCGTGCTCGACGTGGATGAACTTCTCGTTGACCTCCTCGGTCAGGTGCGCCTTTTGGGTCATGGAACCCTGCGGGCTCGTCACCTCGACCCAGTCGCCCTCTTCGATCCCGTAGCGCGCGGCAACGGCGGGGTTGATCGTGACCAGCGGCCACGGGTGCAGCCTGCGCATCGTGGTGCCCGCCTGACGGTGCTCGGAGTGGAACATCGAGATGTGGCGCCCGCCCGTCGTGTAGTACAGCGGGAACTCGTCTGCCAGCTCGGGATGCGACAGGTGGCTGAACTCAGGCTCCTCGTAGTACGGAACCGGCTTCTCGCCAAACGCGTCGAGAATCGGCGAGTACAGCTCTATGCGGCCGGTCGTCGTCTGGAAGCCGGGCTGCCCGTCGTCGCGGATGAGGCCCTTCTCGTACTTGCGGTACTCGTAGCCCGACATCTTTGCGGGGACGGCCTTGACCTCGTCGAGCCCGTAGCCGTAGTTCTCCTTGAGCTTGGCGTCAAAGAACTTGTCCGGGGTTTCCATGCCCTCCCACAGCTCGGGGCGCATCCTCCGTCCCATGTCGATGAGGATCTCGAGGTCGGACTTGGTGTTCGGGTTGACGATCGCCTCGTTCATCGCGCCGATGAAGTGCTGGTTGCGCCCGTAGTTGGGAGTGACCAGTCCCTCATGCTCGGCAAACGTGGAAAGCGGGAGCACCAGGTCGCACAGGCCCATGATGGTCGGCGTCATGAAGATGTCCTGCGCCACGATGAAGTCGAGGTCTTGCATCGCCTTGTACCAGCGCTGCGGCTGGTCTGCCATGCAGGCGAGCGGGTTGTTGCCGATGATCCAGCACATCTTGAGCGGGTAATATTCGGGACGGTCAGCCCACTTGCCCTCGAGCCAGTTGAGCAGGGTGTCGCCCTGGACGCCACCCATGGCAGCTCCTGCATTGAACAGGGCGTACTTGCCGTCGGGGTCGACGATGTGCTTGGCGGCCATCTCTGGATCGAGCACGTCCATCATGTCATAGCGCCACTTGCCGATGAAGCTCGTCGGTTTGGTGATGGTCACGCCACCAGGGACGTCGATGTAGCCGCAGATGGAGCACAGCGCGAGGAAGCACTGGGCCGCTTGCGTGGAGGCCTTGGACTGGTCGAGCGCGACGCCCCACGTCGCCGTGGAGGGCGCATTGGTCGCGAAGGCGCGTGCGGCGCCAACGAGCTGCTCGGGGTCGACCCAGGCAACTTCCTGGACCTTCTCGGGAGTCCACTCCTCGACCGCCTCGACAAGTTCCTCGAAGCCATAGCACCATTTGTCGACGAACTCCTTGTCGTAGAGCCCCTCTTTGATGATGACGCGCAGAAGTCCCATGCCCACAGCGGCATCGGTGCCGGGGCGCAGCTGTAGGTGGTATTCGGCATGCGCGCCCAGCCAAGTCAGGCGCGGGTCGATGGTGATGATCTTGGAGCCGCGCTTCATCAGGTCGATGATGCTGTGGCCAAAGAAACCGTCGGGACTCGAGTACAACGGGTCTTTGCCCCACACGATGATGTACTTGGGAACCTCATAGCCCGGATGGTCGTAGCGGTCCTCCCAATACTGTGCCCAGTCTATCTCGGGCACGCCCGCGCCCAGCAAATAGTTTGTGATTGTCGCGCGCGGCCCGTAGCATGCCTCGCCCGAGAAGGCGTAGGTGGAAGCGCCGTTGGGCGTGTTGCAGATTGCGGGACCGTACACCGGGGCATACAGCGTGGACTCGCGGCCCGTGCCGGTCAGCGTGAAGATGGACTCGGCTCCGTACTTGTCCCATATCTCGTGGATCTTGTCCTCGAGGATGTCGTACGCCTCGTCCCATGAGATCTTCTTCCAGGTGTTCTTGCCTCGCTCGGAGCGGTCGCGCACCATCGGCGACTGCAGGCGCTCTTCGCTGTAGACAATCTCGTCCAACGCGAGGCACCTGGGGCACACGCGACCGTTGGTGACGGGGTTTTCGGGATCGCCCTCGACCTTGATGAGTTTGTTGTCCTTGACGTGCAAGATCAGCCCACACCCGACGGGATGGTCTCCCGGAGGCGACCACGCGCACGTGCGAACCTTCATCACACCGTCCTCTTCAGTGACATACGGTTGATCCGCCAGAGTCATCTGAAGCTCCTTTCCCTCTCTTGCCTTGCCTGCCCTGTTGCGCACATCGCGGAAGGCGGTGGCACAGGGCGTTACAGGTGAAAGGCTAGGGACAAGACATGCGAGGGGTAAGCCACCAAACGGGTTGTTTTTCGAGATTTTCAGCGGTTCTAACGGGTGCCCCGAGAAGGAGGTGCTCCCACCCGAACCGGGTTGGTTACTACGTTGACCTGCTGTTTTTGTGGTTGGAGCGCAGCGTCGTCAGCTGAGGGCATCTTCTAGCAAGTCGATGAGCTCCTGGCGCGAGTGCACGCCGCACTTGGCGTACAAGTTCTTGATGTGACCTTTCGCGGTGTTGTAGGAAATCCCGAGTTCGTCGGCGATATAGGTCGCGGTTCTGCCGCGGCCGAGCAACGACAGCACCTCGCGCTCGCGCGCCGTGAGCCCGCAGCGCTCGGCAAGCCCATTGCACGCCGCATCCCATGCGAGCTCGGGCGAAGGCGCCTCGGGACTTGCAACGGTGACGGTTTCCTCGCGAAACGTCTTGTCCAGGGCATCGCTGATCGTGCGCTCATCCAAGACGAAGATGCCCATCACCAAGATGACGACGGCAAACGCGACGCCGATTGCGTTGCTGAAGGCGCCCACGCCGGGAAGCGCCGCCATGACGACAACCGCAATCGCCTGCCCGAACGTCGTGCCGATGGCAGATGCCCCGCGCCCGAGCCCGAACACGCGCACCGGGCTCATGTCCGTCTGGCCCGCGATGTTCGAGAACACGCACCACAGCGCGAGGATGAAGACATTGTATGCAGAATTGACCACGACGACCTGCAGTTGCAGCAGCGCCTGTCCCATCAAAGGGGCGAGCAGCATGCCCAGTGCGGCGACGATAATCACCGGGTAGTAAATCTTGCTGATGTCGAAGCGCCTGATGTTGGCGAACACGGCAAACACGGAGCACAGCAGCGCGAGCACCACCATAGTCACGAAGATGCCCGTATGCGACGAGCCCTTCAGAACATCCGCAGGAATCGTGAGGGTCGACACGCCCTTCGAGATGCCGATCGCCATCGAAAACACAGCAACGAACAGAATGCAGCGCGCGAAGAACCCGCGAGGAAGCATGCCGGCGGGAACCTTGTCCTCCTCCTCTTGCGCCGGTGGGTCTTCTCTCCTGAGCAGCGCCAAGACCATAGAAAGCAAGGGCATCAAGGACAGGAACAGCAGCGAGAGCCACCCGTCTATAGCC
>CACZQA010000086.1 GCA_902783175.1 uncultured Coriobacteriaceae bacterium | reverse complement strand
TCGATGCGGCTGCATCTCCCGACGAGTGGATAGGGGCATGGGCATGAACTCGGTATTCGTCAGACAAGAAGGCGGCTTCACGACGCCTGCAGCGGCTGTTGCCCTCCTTGTCGTATGCGGCCTGCTGTTCGTCACGATGCGCGGCTTTATCATCGGAACGCGCGCCGGAGAGATCCAGTACGTTGCCGATGCCGGAGCCCTGGCGGCAGACAACGCCGTTGCGGAGTTCGTCACGGCGGGACAGGTCGTCGATGCCGCGCTGCTGTCGTTCTCGCTCGTCGGGATCACGGTCTATGCTGCGTCTGCCGTCGCGTCGTTTATCCCCGGCGGCGCGGCTGCCGCGGCAGAGCTCGCCAGCGCTGGCAGCAAGGTGCTGCAGCTGAGGGACAAGTTTGCCGAGACGGCGGTCAAGGGGCTCAATGCCGCCCAAGAGGCCCTGCCCGTCATCTGCGCTGTGCGCTCCGCGCAGGTCATCACGGCGAATGCAGATGCGAGCGGCGTCGACTACGTGGGCATTGCGCTTGCGTCCCCGCTGCATGCAGACCCCGTGGAGCTGCCCGACAATACCGAGGTGAACGAGGCGGCGCGGGACATCGAGTCGCGTGAGACGAAGATCCAGGAGAAAAGCGAGCAGCAGAAGCGTGCGCAAGAGCAGCAGGATGCGGCAAAGCAGCGCGCCTTCGAGGCGGACTGCGGCAGTTCCACCTGCCTGCGCGAGCGTGCCTCGCATCTCGCTGGTCTTCCCGATGCCCAAAACCCCAGCTACTCCTCAATCAAGACCTGGACGTTTGCAGCTCCGCTTGCCCGTGCGAAGGCTTACTATGCGCTGCGTCTGCAAAACGAGCCTGGCTCCACGGCAGCAGGCACCCCCGAGCGCGTCGCAGAGTCCGTGGCGCGCAAGCAGTTCTACGAGTATGCGCAGAAGGAAGTCTCGGGCGGGAGCATTGAAAGGACCGAGAGAGGCGTCGAACTTCCCAACTTGAAGCCGCTTGCACGCAACACGGAGCAGATCCGCTCGACGTACCTCTACACGCAACGCATCTATCCCGTTTCCCAAAACGGCGACAAACGCGTGCTGCACGCGTATGCGGGGTGCCCCGCATACCAGTCGGGTACCCCCTCTGGTACGGCGTCGGTCCAGGAGATTGACGGCGGGAGCGTGCAGCGCTGCGAGACCTGCAGGTTCTCGGCGGTTACCCTGGGGCGCGTCCCCGCAGCCTCCACGTCCATCGACAACGGTTTCGAGTATTACTACAAGGCGGTGGTCGACGCATCGCAGGAGTACCGCGCGGCCGCGCTCGAATCGGAACAGATCAGGCGCGAGCTCGAAGAAGAGGCGGAAGGAATCCGCGGCGATCTGAAGAAGGCGGTGGCCGCGATGGGCGGGAAGCGCTACGACCCGCAGCCGCCGGGGAGGTACGGGTGCGTCTGCGTCGTTTTCGCGCCCGAATCCGCTTTGAACATGCCGTTCGTATCCGGCTCCGAGGGCGCCCCTGCCCGCGTCGCGGTGTCTGGCGCCACACTTGCCCCTGACCCCGCTGACGATGAGGGCAGCGTCATATCCGATATCGCCACGGGGCTCATGCCCGAGGAGTCGATAGGGTCGGGGTTGCTGCATGCAGTGCTCGGCGCGTGGTCAGATGCCCTGCGTGCATACACGGGCGGCACCGAGGCCGTGGAGGACCTGTTCGACAACCAGATGAGGAAGATCCCCCTCGTGGGCAACGACCTTTCCAGCTGGGCGTCGGGCAAGTTCAAAGACGCCCTAACCATGACGAGCCTCGAGCCGCCCGACCTGCAGTCGTACAAACCGGTTCTCGTAAACACCTCCCATATCCTCGAGCGCGACGGTGGGTCTGCGGCAGGCGCGCTCTTGAGGGCAAAGCAGGCGGCGGGCTATATCTCCGTTGGGGACATGAAGGGGCTCGTCGGCATGTTCGTCGAAGAGCTCGAGCTTCCGGACCTTGGCGATGTCCTGACCGACGAGGGCCTCGTCGTTGCCCGTGTCCCGCTGCAGGAGCTGGGACTGGGCACGCAAGACGGCAAGCTCACGCTTCCCGTGCCCGTCGACTTGCAGGCGCAGTATGCGTCCGCGCTCGGCGCGCTGCAGGCGAAGGCGGGGTAGGCGCTATGGAGAGAGGCTTCGACGAACGCGGGCAGATGGCGGTGGAACTTGCCGTCGTGCTGCCCGTTGTGCTCATCGTGCTGGTCATCGCCATCGATTGCGCCGTCTACCTGGGC
>CACZQA010000085.1 GCA_902783175.1 uncultured Coriobacteriaceae bacterium | reverse complement strand
TTCTTCGGAGTCCCCTTTGGCGTCTTCGGGGACAAATGGGGTCCCAAGCGCGTGGTTGGCGTCCTGTTCTGCTTCTCGTTCGCAGGCGCCGTGATAAGGACCTTCACGCTGGACAGCTTTCCGCTGCAGCTCTTGTCGATGTTTCTGATTGGCATCGGAATGACCGTTCTGCAGAGCAATGCCGTCAAGATTCTTTCCCTGTGGTTCGAAAAGCGAGCGGACACTACGATTGGTGGCTACTTTGCCGTGTCTTGCCTTGGTATCGTCGTCGCCCAGGCGACGGGCGGGCTGTTTGAGTCGGTTACGCAGGGGTATGGCGTGGCTGCTCTCGCGACGGGGGTGCTCGTCGTATGCTGGAACGTCTTCGGGCGTGATGCATCGGGTGAGCTGCGTCCTGCAGATCAGGACAGCGAGGTGTTGTACGCCTTCCAGACCGCTGCCAAGAAGCGCGATGTGTGGCTCGTCGCCCTCGCGTGCGGGTGCACGCTCGCCGCGACGACTGCCTATGCCGGCTTTTTGCCGCAAGCCCTTGAGGCGGGGAAGGGCATCGACGGGCTTCTCGCGGGCAACATGGCGGCTCTCGTGACGGTGGCGAGCATCTTTGGCTGCGTGGCGGGACCGGCGTTCGCAGGGCGCTTCAAGCAGCTCAAAGCCTACCTGGTTGTCACCAACGTGCTCGCGGCGCTCGTGATGTTTATCACATGGTATGCGGCAAGCGGAGCGCTCTTGTGGACCGTGCTGTTCCTGAACGGGTTCATCACTTCGATGACAGGGCCGATTCTGCAGGCCATGCCCGTACACCTGAAAGGGATCGGCAGCAAATACGCCGGGAGCGCCAGCGGCATCATCCAGACGGTCAGCCTGCTCATGGCGTTTCTGCTCCCGATTATGATCACCTCGCTCGCCGGGAGCGATTACACTATGAATATGGGGCTGGAGTCCCTCTGCTTCCTCGCGAGCATCGTCCCGATACTGCTCCTTGCGCGCTCAAAATGAGACGATACCCACGGCCCCTCGTGCCATCTTTCGGACGTATACTTGTTGATACCGGAATCATCGTGCTTGGAGGTAGTGTCATGGCAAAGATCCCACAAGAAGTGAAAGAGCTCTTCGACCAGGTCAAAGACGTCGCGTTTTGCACGGCGAACGCAGACGGTCAGCCCAACGCGAACATCATCGCGATGAAGAAGATCGTCGACGACGAGACGCTCTACCTGTCCGATCAGTTCTTCAACAAGACGCTCGCAAACCTCAAGGTCAATCAGAAGGTGTCGGTCCTGTTCTGGGACAAGGGTACCGCCTACCAGATTTACGGCACGGCGCGCTACGTGAACGAGGGCGCCGAGTTCACCGACCAGGCGGCGTGGGTCAACGCGGCATTCGAGCAGATGGGCATGCCCGTCAAGGCCAAAGGCGGCGTCTACATGACCGTCACCGCAGTCTACAGCTCCTGCGCCGGGCCCGATGCCGGCAAGCAGCTCGCATAAGCGCCAGTCCGCCACAAGGCGCATGCCGCAAGCCGCATTCGATGCGTGACGCCGCAAGTCATCCCGCAACCCCTCGAATGCCCCGCTGACATGCGCCTTTGCATGCCTGCTGCCTTCGGATTTCAACGCATCTCCACAATCGGGGCGTAAAATAGAGGCACATTTTATGCGGTCATGACGACGCTTCATATCGGGGAAGTGGGCGAGGCGAATGATTTCGACGCCGGGGTTCCGCGAGGCCAAAGACATCTATGGCGATCCCTATGAGTGGGATATGGAGAACGCGCGCGCCTGTTACCGCTGGCTCTCGCGCGTCGTCTCGCGTTCTCCCAAGCAAGAGCGCTTCAGACAGCAGCTCAAGAGCCTCGAAATCCACGAGCTGTCAGTCCCCATCAAGGTGATGCTGCACGTCCTGCTCATCTCCAACCCGGCCGCGCGCCGCTACATCAGCGCCGATGACCTCGACGAGCTCGACCGCGTCAAGCCCCTGCGCGTGCCACTGCGCATCCGCGAGACCGAGCATCCGGTCCCCGCGTTCGAGCGCATGGGGAT
>CACZQA010000084.1 GCA_902783175.1 uncultured Coriobacteriaceae bacterium | reverse complement strand
GCGTGTGAAACCGCAAAAAGGGGACAGTCCCCAATTTGCAGTTTCTGCGGCAAACTGCAAATTGGGGACTGTCCCCTTTTTGCGGTTCGCAGTTTGCGGCGCTACGCCTTGGGCAGGATGACCGTGAAGGTGCTCCCCTTGCCCAGCGTGCTGTCGAGCGTGATGACGCCCTTCGCGCGCTCGACGGCATGGCGCACGAGCGAAAGGCCCAGCCCCGTGCCGCCCATCTCGCGCGAATGGCCCTTGTCCACGCGGTAGAAGCGCTCGAAGATGCGCTCCTGGTCGGCCGTCGGGATGCCGATGCCGGTGTCGCGCACCGAGAGCGTGACCTTGCTGTCCGTGCAGCTCAGGCTCACCTCGACGGTGCCCTCGTCGGTGTAGTTGATCGCGTTGTCGAGCAGGTTGTCGACGAGCAGGCTCGCGTCAGCCGGCGGCAGGTTGACGCGGCACAGCTCATCGCTTCCGACCCCGTCGTCGTACACGAACTCGAGGCCCTTGAGCCTGGCCTTGCCCACGTGCGTCTCGTACGACGTGCTCACGACGCTCGCCAGATCGCAGGTCTCCTTGTTCCTGCCGCCAAGCCCGCCGTTTTCCAGACGCGACAGGTCCAAAAGCTCCGTCACGAGGTTTTGCAGCCGCTGGCTTTCCTTGTTGAGGCGCTCCGTGAACACCGGAATGATGTCCACGTCACCGTCCTTGCTGGCACGCTCGATCGATTCCGAGAGCAGGCGGATGCCCGCAACTGGCGTCTTGAGCTCGTGGCTCGCGTTGGCGACGAAGTCCGTGCGCACGCGCTCGAGCCTGCCCACCGGCCGCGCCGTCAGGCGAATCACGAAAAACGCCACGATGGCGGTGAGCGCGATGACGACGCAGAGCATGATCAGACTCGTCGTGCGGAACCCCTGCGCGAGCGAGTCGACCTGCGAGACGGGCGTCGCCGCGCGCAGCGCCGCCGCCTGCCCCTGGTAGTTAGCCGGAACCGCCACGTAGAGGTACTCGACCCCTTCCGTCTCGGAGACGCGCCTGTCCCGTCCGACCTCCCCATCGAGCGCCGACACGATCTCGGGACGCTGCGCATGGCTTTGCATGTCGTCCGCGTCGTCCTGGCTGTCGGCGAGCACCCGCCCGTCATCGCCCACGAGCGTGATGCGCAGCGAGTCGGACGATGCGAGCTTGTCCACGGCGTCTTGGGCGGAGACGTCGCTGTTCGCGAGCATCACCGAGCCGGCGTTGGCGATAGACTCGAGGCTTTGGTTCTGCTGGTCCTCTTCCACCTGGTCGATGGGCGTGAGCAGCGAGAACCCCCAGAATATCGCGAGCATGAGGGCGATGACGATGTAGCCGCCGATGAGCCAGAAGCGCCACCCTGCGGCGCGTCCTATGCGCTTCGCGTGCGCCATCAGTCGTCCTCGCGAATCGCTTCGAAGCGGTATCCCATGCCATGCGCGGTCTGGATGTAGGTCCAGCCGTCTTTGTCAATCGCCTTGCGGATGCGGCGCACGTGCGTGTCGATGGTGCGCGAGGTGGAGAGGAACTCCTCGCCCCAGACCTCCTCGGCAAGCCACTGGCGCGTTGCCAGCGCCCCGGGACGCGACGCGAGCGCGACGAGCAGCTTGTACTCCTTCGTGCGCAGGTCGACGATCTTGCCGGCGACGCGGACGCGCGCGGCATCGACGTCGATCTCGAGCTCGCCCGCCTTGATGATGCCGGCATGCTGCGAAGTGCTCACGCCGGCGCGCCGCATGTTGGCGCGGATGCGGGCGAGCAGCTCGTCGGTGGAGAAGGGCTTGGTGATGTAGTCGTCGGCCCCCGCATCGAGACCGCGGATCTTGTCCTCCTCGCGGTCGAGCGCGGTGAGCATGATGATGGGAACCTCGTCATTGTGCGCGCGTAGGTCGCGCGCCACCTCGAGCCCGGAGAGCCGCGGCAGCATGAGGTCGAGCAGGATGAGGTCGGGGTTGACCTTGTAGGCGCATTCGAGCGCCGCCTCGCCGTCCGTTGCCGTCGTGACAGCGTATCCCGCCTTGGTCAGCGCGAACTCGACGGTTATGCGTATGGTCTGGTCGTCCTCGACAAGCAGGATGCTCGGCATGGTTATCGCTTTCTCCCTGGTGTTGTGCGACTCTATCATGCACTGCGAGCTGGGCGTTGTCGTGCATTTAACCCAGAATTCACAGCATTTTGCGCGCAGGGAGCAAGGCGACGCGCCATGCCGCGCCGCCGCCGAGCCGAGCGGCAGGCGCCTCTACGGCTGCGAGACGACGATGGTCGGAATCGTCAGGTTCATGAGCGCGCTGTGCGTGAGCGAGCCGAACAGCGCCCGTCCGAGTGCGCTCGTCGTGCGCGTGCCCAGCACGAGCACGCCGGAGCTCTTGGTGTAGTCGATGAGCGCGCGCGTCGGCGACTCGCCTTCGACTGCCTG
>CACZQA010000083.1 GCA_902783175.1 uncultured Coriobacteriaceae bacterium | reverse complement strand
GGGCACGCTCGCGCTCGACGGGCTGAGCTTTTCCGTGGAGAAAGGCGAGTCCGTCGCGATCATCGGGCCGTCCGGGTGCGGCAAGTCGAGCACGCTGCAGATGGCAGCGGGCCTGCTGCAGCCCACGAGCGGCTCGGTCACCATCGACGGTGCGCCCGTCACCGCGCCGCGCCAGGACACGTCGCTCATCCTGCAGGACTTCGGCCTGCTTCCCTGGAAGACCGTCCGCGACAACGCCGAGCTCGGCCTGAAGATCCACGGCGTGGGCAAGGCGGAGCGCAGGCAGCGCGCCGAGCGGGCCCTCGGGCTCGTCGGCCTGCAGGACTTCGCCCAGGCCTACCCGAGCGGCCTTTCGGGCGGCATGCGCCAGCGCCTCGCGCTCGCGCGCTCGCTCGCGCTCGACGTCGATTTGCTGCTCATGGACGAGCCGCTTTCGGCTCTGGACGCGCTGCTGCGCGAGCAGCTGCAGGACACCTTGCTCGCGCTGTGGCAGGCGCAGGGCTATGCCCAGATCCTCGTCACGCACTCCATCGAGGAGGCCGTGTTTCTCGGACAGCGCATTCTCGTGCTCACGCCGCGCCCCGGCCGCGTCATCGCCGTCGTCGAGAACTCCGACGTGGGGTCCGACGACTACCGCGGAAGCGACGCGTTCTTCGAGCGCTGCACAGATATCCGCAAGAAGCTGCGTGCCGCCGTGGAGGCGGCCAAGGAGGCATCGCATGCGTAAGCTCGTGGGGTACCTGTGGGGTACCGTCTTCGTCATCGCGCTGTGGTGGGTGCTGGCACTCGCCATCGGCTCGCCGGCGCTGCCCACGCCCGATGCGACCTGGCCCGCCCTCGTGGACAACTTCGCGCGCATCATGCCCGAGTTCTGGACGAGCCTGGGGCGCATCGCGCTCTCCATGCTCATCGGCACCGTACTCGGCGTGCCCGCCGGCCTGTGGATCGGGCGCTCGAGAAGGGGCGACCAGATCTTCGGCCCGGTGCTCTACGTCTTGTACCCCGTTCCCAAGATCGTCTTTCTGCCCGTGCTGTTCATCTTGTTCGGGCTGGGCGGCCAGGCCAAGGTGATCCTGATTGCCATCGCCATCTTCTTCCAGATGGTGGTCACCATGCGCGATGCCGCCAAGAACGTCCCGCAGGGCGCGGTCGTCTCGCTGCGCTCGCTCGGTGCCACGAAGGGCCAGATCCTGCGCGAGGTCGTCTTGCCCGCATCGCTGCCCGATCTGTTCACGGCGTTGCGCATCACGACGGGGACCGCCGTTGCCGTGCTGTTCATCGCCGAGAGCATGGCGGGCTCCAGCGGGCTGGGCTACTACATCATGCACGCGTGGTCGCTGCTGGAATACGAGCAGATGTTCGCCGGCATCATCGCCATGGCGGTGCTCGGTGTCGTCATCTACGAGGTGTTCGAGATCCTGGAATACCGCCTCACCAAGTGGCGCCGCGCGTAAGGGGCGTCTGGCGTCGTGCCTCCTTCTCGCCCACGCCCGAGGCGACGGCGTGCTGGCCTTTGCGGATTTCAATGCCATGTGGTTTCAGATGACTGCTATAGTCTTCTGTCACGGTAATGCAACGTGCGGCACTGCGGAGGCGCGACCCATGAGCGATATTTCGTCTGGCGCTTACGTCATCGACGAAGACTACACCATCGTCAGCTTCAACGACACGATAAAGGGGCTGTACCCCCAGCTCAAGGTCGGCGAGAAATGCCATAAGTGCCTGATGGGCCTCGACGAGCCCTGCCCGCCCTGCCCGGTCGCCAACCACGTCTTCGGCCCGCGCACGTACATGGACCCCATCCGCGGCATCTACGAGACCGTCGACGCCGTCGAGGTCATGCTCGAAGACGGGCGGCGCGGGCACGTGCTCGTGGAGAGCACCGTGGGCGACAGCGAGGTCATCGCCGCCAAGCTGCCGCGCACCGACGACGAGCTGCACAAGCTGCTCGAGCAGAAGTACTACGACTCCGTGACCGACGGCTACTCGCGCCAGGGCTTCATCAGAGAGGCCGAGCGTATGTTCGCCGAAGGGGACCGTAGCGCCTACGCCGTGATCGTGTTCGACGTCTTCAACTTCAAGGCAATCAACGACACCCTCGGCATCGAGGGCGGCGACGAGGTCCTCTCCTTCGTGTTCGACACCCTGAAGGACGGCCCCCTGCAGCCGGTCGTCTCCGCGCGCCTCGAGTCCGACTGGTTCGCCTTCCTGGTCAAGCGCGAGCTCGTGGAGCAGGGCAGCTTCGCGAGCCTGCTCAACATGGAGTGGAACCATGGCGACCAGAGGTTCACCGTGCACCTCCGCTGCGGCATCTGCTATGCGAAAGACGACGACCTGCCCGTCTCGAAGGTCATCGAGCGCGCCATCATCGCCAAGACCTGCGCCGGACGGGGCGGCATGAGCCTGAACCCTGTGTTCGAGGAGACGATGCTCAGGTCCTACATCAGCCACGCCGACATCACTGCGCGGTTTCGCAACAGCCTGAAGAGGGGAGACTTCAAGGTCTACTACCAGCCCATCGTGCGCGCCCAAGACGGGGCGGTCTGCTCGGCGGAGGCGCTCGTGCGCTGGGAGCACCCCACGATGGGCACCATTGCCCCCGGAGCGTTCGTGCCCGTGCTCGAGCGGGACAACCAGATATCGATGCTCGACCGCCACGTCCTGCACCAGGTGCACGCGCTCCAGGAGTCGCTCGCCCAGCAGGGCGCGAACCTCGTGCCGATATCGATGAACCTCTCGCGACAGGACTTCTACAACGACCGCCTCATGAACGAGATCTTCAGCCTCGCGGCAAGAGGGGCGGTCCCGAGGGGCTTCATCAACTACGAGGTGACGGAATCGTCGGTCGTGGGCTTGCAGGACACCTGCACCTACCTGCTCGAGCAGATCCGCGAAACGGGAGCCAAGATCTTGCTGGACGATTTTGGCAGCGGGTACTCGTCGCTCGGCATGGTCGGCAGCTACCCGTTCGACATCGTGAAGATCGACAAGTCCTTCGTGGACGACATCGAGAGTAGGATCGCGGTGCGCGCGGTGATCGCCTCGACGATCGAGATGTGCCACCGCATCGGCATGAAGACGGTCGCAGAGGGCGTCGAGACGCGTGCGCAGCTCGAGTTTCTGAAGGCCCAGCGCTGCGATTACATCCAGGGATATTACTTTGCCGAGCCGATGGCCGAGGGGGCCTTCCTCGATTACGTGGCGACGCATGCCGTCTGCAGCGAGCAGGATCGCGAAGAGCAGGGCAACGTGGTGCAGCTCGACGTCGACCTCTTCAACCTGGTCGACCTCGTCGACCATTCGGGGCAGTTCATCCAGGTGTGCCACCCGGAAGACTACACGATGGTGTTCGCCAACGAGATGACGCGCGTGGTCTCGGGTCATCCCGAGCAGCCCTATCAGGGCAAGCGCTGCTTCGAGTACATGCTCGGAGCCGACGGCCCCTGCGGCCATTGCCCGATGAACCAGATGGGCGACGAGGTGGAAAAGACCGTGGAGGTGGACGATGGCGACCACGTGTTCCAGCTCAAGGCGCGCTATGCCACCTGGAACGGCAGGAAGGTCTTCATCGAGTACGGCAGGGACGTGACCGACGTCAAGGCAGCGCAGCTGCGCTATGCCCGCCGCATGCACGCCATCCTCGAGAACATCCCCGATGGCCAGGGTGTCTTCCATGTCGACCTTACCGCGGACGAGTGGCTGAGCTCGAGCGGTATCGCCGAGAACGCCCAGAGGATGCAGCATGTGGAAAGCGTCGATGCGCTCGTGCGCATGATCGCCGCGTTCGTGCCCGACAAGGAGGGGCAGGAGCGCTTCTTCGACACCTTCTGCAGGGCGCATGAGCTCGAGGAACATGCAGGCGGCAAGAACCAGATCGTCCTGGAGACCGAATCGTACTACGACGACCGCTCGATCCGCTGGTCGCGCATCACGGCGCATCTGCTCGAGAACCCCGGCAACGGGCATATCGAGAGCATCATCTACGGGGTTGATATCTCGTCGGAGCGCGTCTACGTCGCCGCCCTCGAGCGCGAGAAGCAGCGCCGCAGCTGCGAGACGAGCAATCTTGCGGGAGATGGCGCCGCGAGAGCCGCAGGGTCGATCGGCGACATGCAGGAGATCTGGGACCTGTACGCCCAGGCAGACCGCGACAGGCGCCACGACTACCTGACCGGCCTTAGCAGCAGGCTCGACCTCTACGATGCGCTCAAGCGCTCCGAAAACGGCACGGATGCCCCGGTCACGGCCGTCTTCATGGTCGACCTCGATGATTTCAAGGACATAAACGACGCGTTTGGGCACACGGGTGGCGACACGTGCCTTTCGGCGGTGGGAGACTTGCTCAATCGGTTCGGCTCCACTCACGACATGTCGTTTTTCCGTTTTGGCGGCGACGAGATCGTCGGCATCGCGCACGAGGACGTCCGCCGTATCCCGCAGCTCGCCACGTGCTTGCTCGATGCGATTCGCGAGCTGCCAATCTGCCTGGGGGTGACGGCCCCGCTGCACCTGAGTGCCTCCATCGGCTACACCACCACCGTGCACGGCTACCAAGAGGCGATCGACGCGGCCGACAGGGCCATGTACGCCGCCAAGCGGCGGGGCAAAGACCAGGTCGCTTGCATCGACTAGGGGCAAGCGGCGCCCCGGCATGCTTCTCTGGCGCCTGGCGGGGGCATCGCCTCCGCTGCCTGCGCCCCATCGGGGCCGCGGGCGCGCCTGCGCGCTACAATGGCAGCATGAACGAGATTGAGGTTCCACATAAGGCGCAGCGCATCATCGACCTGCTCGAGGCCGCGGGCTTCGAGGCGTTCGTCGTGGGCGGCTGCGTGCGCGACGCGATCATGGGACGCACCCCCAACGACTGGGACATCACGACGTCTGCCCGCCCCGCGCAGATCGAGCAGGTCATGGCAGGCGCCGGCCTTGTCACGCTCGCGACGGGCGTCAAGTACGGCACGGTGACGGTGCGCGTCGATCACGAGTCGTTCGAGACCACGACGTTTCGCGCGGACGGCTCGTATTCTGACGGGCGCCACCCCGACTCGGTCGAGCTGCTCGAGCACGTCGACGGCGACCTCGCCCGACGCGACTTCACGGTCAACGCCATGGCCTACAGCCCCAAGACCGGCATCATCGATTTGCACGGCGGGCAGGCCGACCTGTCGCGGCGCGTGCTGCGCTCGGTGGGAGACCCCCACACGCGCTTCGACGAAGACGCGCTGCGCATCTTGCGCGGCATGCGCTTTGCGAGCGTGCTCGGCTTTGCCATCGAGCCCGAGACGGCTGCGGCCATGCACGCGGACCGCCTCCTGCTCGAGCGCGTGTCCGCCGAGCGCATCTGGGCAGAGCTCGCCAAGCTGCTGTGCGGCCCCGATGCCGTGCGCATCCTGCGGGAGTACCGAGACGTCATCGCCGTGCTGATCCCCGAGCTCGAGCCCGAGTTCGGCTTCGACCAGCACAACCCCTACCACGCCTATGACGTGTGGGAGCACACGCTGCATGCACTGGCCGCCGCAAAGCCCGACGCCCCGGCGCCGATGCGCCTGGGGCTGCTGCTGCACGACATCGGCAAGCCGCACTGCCTCACCATCGACGAGAACGGCCGCGGGCACATGTACGGGCACGAGAAGGTGGGTGAGCCCATCGCGCGCGGCGTCTGCAGGCGCCTCAAGCTCTCTCGTGCCGCGACAGACGAGGTCGCCTCCATCGTGCGCTGGCACATGTTCACGATTCCCGACACGCCCAAGTCCATGCGGCGCTTCCTGCTCAAGCACGGTCCCGACCTGGCGCAGGAGCTCTTTGCCGTGCGGCGCTGCGACAAGGTGGGGCTCGGCCGCGAGCAGCCCGAGGACTCCCCGTTAAACGTCGCCTTCGCCAAGGCGGAGGCGCTCATGGAAGAGCAGCTCAACGCGGCGCCCGTGTTCGGCGTGAGAGACCTCGCGGTGGGCGGTGCAGACCTCATGGAGCTCGGGTTTTCGCAGGGCCCAAGGCTCGGGCAGGTGCTCAGACGGCTGCTCGAGGCGGTCGTCGACGGCGAGGTCGCCAACGAGCGGCAGCCTCTGCTCGATTATGCGCGACGCCTGCTCGACTGAATCCCCCTATACCGACGCGCTTGCGGTACAATCTCTAGCCACGTATGTCTAGAAAGGACATGAGCATGCCAGAGAAGAATGAAAACCAAGTGCAGTTTCGCGTCGAGGCCACGCCCGAGCGCGCGTGCGGCGTCTACGCAAACGCGTCCATCGTGAGCACGGTCAACGCGGAGTCGCGCATCGACTTCCTCTACGTCGACCATGCCAACAAGAAGGGCAACGAACTTCCGGCGCATCTCGTCTCGCGCGTCATCATGCCGACGAGCGCTCTTGCCAACCTTTCCGAGACCTTGAACGAGCACATTGCCAAGCACCTCGAGAAGAGCATGAACTGAGGGTACGGCTGAACTCGGGGGAAGCGACGCCCGCGCATCCGCGCGCGCCGTACCTGCTTGGATACAACTTGTCACGCGAGAAAGAGCACCATGTCTGAAACACCCAACTACAAGCACACGATGAACCTGCCCAAGACCAGCTTCAAGATGAAGGCGGGGCTGCCGCAGCACGAGCCCGAGCGCCTCAAGAAGTGGGGCGAGATGGACCTCTACCACGAGGTCCTGAAGAAGAACGAGGGCCACGATACCTACGTCTTGCACGACGGCCCGCCGTACGCCAACGGCCCCATCCACATCGGCCACGCGCTCAACAAGGTCTTGAAGGACATCATCGTCAAGTACAAGTCCATGCAGGGCTACTACGCGCCGTACGTTCCCGGTTGGGACTGCCACGGCTTGCCCATCGAGAACAAGGTCGAAGAGCAGCTCGGCAAGGAGAAGATGGCCAAGATCGACACGCCCACTTTCCGCAAGATCTGCCGCGACTACGCTACCAAGCAGCTCGACGGCCAGCGCAAGGGCTTCATGCGCCTCGGCGTGACGGGCGAGTGGTTCGACCCGTATCTGACCTACCTCCCCGAGTACGAGGCGGGCAACATCGAGGTCTTCAAGAAGATGTACCTCGCGGGCGCGATCTACCGCGGCCGCAAGCCGATCCACTGGTGCTCGCACTGCCACACGGCGCTCGCCGAGGCCGAAATCGAATACTCCGACGAGGTCAGCCCCGCGATCTTCGTCCGCTTCGAGCTGACGACGACCCCCGAGGGCCTCGAGGCCTACGAGGGCTCCATCGACGTCGCGATCTGGACCACCACGCCGTGGACGCTTCCCGCCGACGAGGCGGTCATCCTGCACCCCGAGGCAGACTACGTCGCCGTCATGCACGACGGGCGCCCCACGATCTTTGCCGAGGCGCTGGCCGAGAAGTGCTGCGCCAAGTTCGGCTGGGACTACGAGCTCGTGCGCGGCGCGTCCGGCGAGGTCTGGAAGCGCACGGGCGAGCAGCTCGCCGGCAACGTGTACAAGCAGCCGATCTTCGGCGACCAGGGCGAGACCGGCCAGTTCATCTACGCCGACTACGTCACGCTCGAAGACGGCACCGGCATCGTCCATGCCGCACCCGGCCATGGCGTCGACGACTACAACGCCGGCCTGAAGTTCGGCGTGCCGCTGGTCATGCCCGTCGACGACAACGGCTGCTTCTACCAAGGCGATGCCATCGGGACCGGCGGCCCCTGGGGCGGCATGGAGGTCAACGAGGCCAACCCGCACATCATCGAGTGGCTGCGCGAGCGCGGCATGCTGCTGCTGCACGAGGACATC
>CACZQA010000082.1 GCA_902783175.1 uncultured Coriobacteriaceae bacterium | reverse complement strand
CTTCGCGATCACGTGGGCAGCGTACTCGCCGAGCGAGAAGCCCGCCACGCAGTCGGGGTGCACGCCACGCTCCTCGAGCTCGTGGGCGATGGCAAGCGACACGGCGACGAGCGCCGGCTGCGTGTGTTGCGTGCGCGAGAGCTCCTCGAGCGGACCCTGTTCGATCAGAGCGCGGATATCGGCATGTGCCGCGCGCCCCGCCAGCTCGAGCAGCTCGGCTGCCGCCTCGAAGCGCTCGGCAAAGTCGATGCCCATGCCGACGCGCTGGGCACCTTGCCCAGAGCACAGAAATGCGATTTTTGACATTTAGAGGTTCTTTCTGGTCTCGTTATGCGCGAGCAGCTGCTCCGCATCCCAGTTGAGGATTGTTTCCGCCTCTGCCATGAGGCCCTGCACGACTTCTGCGGCACTCCCGCGCTCGTGCACCATGCCGGCGACTTCGCCCGCCATGAACGAGCCCGTCTCCAGGTCGCCGTCGATGGCGGCGCGGCGCAGCGATCCGGCGTGCCGCAGCTCCTGCTCGGCGCCATCAAGCGCTTCTTTGAGCTCGGCGCTGCGCGCCTCGCGCGCGAACTTGTTCTTCAACCCGCGCACCGGATGCCCGGCGATGCGGCCCGTCACGATCGTGTCCGAGTCCTTCGCCTTGAGCACCTTGCGCTTGTAGTTCTCGTGGACCGTGCATTCGTCCACCGTGAGAAAGCGCGTCCCGACCTGGACGCCCTCTGCGCCGAGCAGCAGCGCTGCAGCGAGCTGCCGACCGCTCGCGATGCCACCCGCTGCCAGCACGGGGATGCGCACTGTCTGCACGACCTGCGGAACGAGCGCCATCGTGTTGAGCTCGCCGATATGCCCGCCCGACTCTCCGCCTTCGGCGATGACGGCATCGGCGCCGCACTTCTCCATCCGCCGCGCGAGCGCCGTCGAGGCGACGACCGGGATGACCTTGATGCCGGCATCTCTCCACGATGCCATGTAGGCCGCGGGGCTCCCCGCCCCCGTCGTGACGGCCTGCACGCCCTTGTCTATGGCGAGCTGGGCCAGGTCGTCGGCGTGCGGGCTCATGAGCATGATGTTGAGCGCGAATGGCTTGTCGGTGCGCGCCTTCGCCTCGTCTATCTGACGGGCCATGACATCGGCGCTGGCACTTCCCCCTGCCAGTATGCCAAGGCCGCCAGCATTGCTGACGGCCGAGGCAAGCGACGCATCGGCAATCCATGCCATCGCGCCTTGGAAGATGGGGTGCTCGATGCCGAGAAGCTCGGTGATGCGAGTCCTCATCGTGCTGTTACTTTAGAGAGTCGACGTGCTTGACGATGTCGCCGACGGTCGTGATGCCCTCGGGCTCGCCAAAGTCGATGCCCTCTTCTTCCTCGAGGTCGGAGATGAGCTCGACCATATCGAGAGAGTCGAGGTCGAGGGACTCGAGCGTGGAGTCTTCCGTGACGGTCGAGGGGTCGACGTCGAGATTCTCTTCGAGGAGCTTCTTGATCGTGTCGATCGTTGCCATGTTCGTTCCTTTCGCCATGCCCGCCTTTTGGCCGGCACCGATTGTATCCACCTGCAAATCTAGGAAAACTCTAGACGCAACGCAAGACAGTGTAGCGAACGGGAACAGCCCGCTTTCAGCAACGGCTCGTTTTGCGCATACTTTCGCTCAGGCGCACGTCACGGTGCATTTGCAGCGCTTCTTCGAGCGTGGGGGCAATGGCGTCCTCGGGATATTCGACATGCCAGAACGTGAGCCCACAGGCAGGTGCGTTTTCCCCTGCCGCCTGCCTGTCGCGCGCGTCGAGGACCCCCTGTACCCACGCGGGCTGTCTGCGGCCCGCGCCCACCTGCACGAGCGTCCCCACGATCGTGCGCACCATGGAGTGCAGAAACGCGTTGCCGACGATCTGCATCGTGAGACAACGCTCGCCGAGCACCTCTTCCTCGAAAAAGTCGATCGATTCGACGTAGCGGCAGGTCGATTTGCCCTCTGCGCTTGCCGCCTTGCAAAACGACTTGAAGTCGTGCTCCCCCTCGAGCAGGCGGGCAGCCTCCTGCATGGCGGCGACATCGAGCGGCGCGCGGTGCCACCAGGAAAACTCGCGGGCAAACAGCGGCGGGGCGCCTCCCATGACGATACGGTAGCGATACACCCGGTAGACGGCATCGAAGCGTGCCGAAAACTCGGGCGCGGCAAAGCCCACACGCGTGATGCTGAGGTCGTCGGGCGTGAGCGCGTTGAGCGACGTCACGATTTTCCGCGGCTCGCGACATGCGAGCTCCTCTACGTCGAGCTGCAGCGTGATGGTCTGCTCGAGCGCATGGACACCTGCATCGGTCCTGCCGGCGCATACCGTCTCGACCGGATGCCGAAACAACGTGGCAAGCGCGCGTTCGAGCTCGCCTTGAATCGTGTGAACCCTGGGGTCCTTTTGCTTGGCGAAGCCCGAATAGGCCCTTCCGTTGTACGAGAGCGTGACGACGAGCGTCACCTGCTCAGGGCTGTCCAGAGCGTCCATACGACCCCAGCTCCTTTGCGATACCTCAGTTATTAACAATTCACATGTCACAAGAACACCGCCACGGCAACGAGCGCCGCAGTCCCCGCAAGCAGCACGAGCGCATCTGCGGGGCCCATCCTGCCGCCACGCAGGTCCATACGCGGGCTCACGCCATAGCAACGCGCATCCATCGCGACCGAAAGGGTTTCTGCCGTCTTGAACAGGCGCACGAACAGCGGTGCGAGCACTAAAACCCACGCCTTGACACGCTCGAGTACGGGCCCCTCGTCAAAACGTGCTCCTCGCGCCTCCTGAGCGCGTTTGACCGTCAGCGCGCTTTCCGTGATGGTCGGAATGAACCTGAGCGCGATGGAGACGATCATGGAGACATCCTGCACGGGCACGCGCATCTTGTCGAGCGGAGAGAGCAGCCTGGACAGGGCAGCGGTGATATCCGCCACCGACGAGGTAAACGTCAGAAGCGAGCAGGCAAAGACGAGCAGAGCAATCCTGAGCGCCAAAAACATGCCCGCAAACGCCCCGTCCAAGGTCAGCCCAAAGCTTCCGCCCGGCGCGAAGACAATGCCAGTCGAGAGCGCCCCCGGCTGTGCCTGCACTGCCGCAAGGTTTTCCACGTCGCCCGCGAACACATGCACAAGCAGCGTGAATGCCATGATGAACACGACGACGCCGATGCCATTCAAGGCAGAGCGCAGCTTTACGTGCGACACGATATACAGAAGCACCGTGCTTGCCCAGAGGACAGCCATGCCCTCCCACGTGTCGACCAGAAACGCGCAGATAGAAAAAACGCAGGTCAAGATAATCTTGACCTGCGTATTCATACGATGAAGCATCGAGTTGCCAGGGACATAGGCTCCAAATACTCTCGCCTGCTGCATGAGCACCCTCGCCTACCCTGGCAAGAAGGCCAAACGCGCCTTCTTACTCCTCAGTCGCCTCAGCTGCGGGCTCCTCAGCGGGCTTCTCTGCAGCTTCCTCGGCAGCCTCCTCAGCAGGAGCAGCCTGCTCGGCCTTCTCCTCCTCGACAGCCTTGGTCTCAGCCTTCTCGGCCTCGTCAGCAGGCTTGTCTGCCTTCTTCTTGGAAACGACCGGCTCCTGGACGAGCTCCATGATGACCATAGGAGCGTTGTCGCCCTTGCGGGGGCCGAGCTTCATGATACGGGTGTAGCCGCCGTTGCGGTCTTCCCACATGCCCTGAGCTGCTTTCTCGAAGACCTCGCGCACGAGCTCCTTGTCGCCGAGAGCCGCGATGGCGAGACGGCGGGAGTGCAGGTCGCCCTTCTTTGCCCACGTGATGATGTGGTCGACATCAGGACGAATCTCCTTGGCACGAGACTCGATGGTCTTGATGCGGTCGTTCGTGAAGAGAGCCACGCACAGGCTCTTCTTCATGGCCTTGGTGTGGCTGGGATCAGTGCCCAGCTTGCGGCCCTTGTAGTTATGCCTCATAAGATAATCTCCTACTTACTGCTTCAAGCTCAGGCCCATCGACTGAAGCTTGTCCTTGACCTCTTCAATCGACTTGGCACCGAAGTTGCGGATGTTGAGCAAATCATTTTCAGAATATTCGACCAGCTGACGCACCGAGTGGATGCCAGCGCGCTTGAGGCAGTTGTAGGAACGGACCGAGAGGTCCAGGTCCTCGATCTGCTTCTCGAGCTCGGTGTTCTTGCTCGGGCCCTCCGGAGCAAAGATGCTCTCGGCCTCCTCCTCGCTCGCGTTCTCGTCGAGCATGAGGAAAGCGGTCATGTGCTGGTTGATGATATTCGCCGACTGGCACACAGCCTCGGTCGGGCTGATTGCGCCATTAGTCTCGACTTCGAGGATCAGCTTGTCGTAGTCGGTGCGCTGTGCAACACGGGTGTCCGTGACATCCATGGTGCAGCGGCGAATCGGCGAGAACAGGGAATCGACGTGGATGATTCCAATCGGATCCTCGGGACGCTTGTTACGCTCGGCAGGGACATAGCCGCGACCGACGCCGATGCGAATCGTCATCTCCAGCTGGGCGCCCTCGGACAGCGTCGCGATGACGTGGTCCGGGTTGATGAGCTGGAACTCGGTAGGAACCTCAAGGTCTGCACCGGTGACCGTGCACGGCCCCTCTGCAGAGAGAGTGGCCGTGGCCTCTTCGGCATCGCCAAACGCAGCGAAGACAAGTCCCTTGACATTGAGGACGATGTCGGTGACATCCTCCACTACGCCAGGAGCAACGGTGAACTCATGCTGTACACCCTCGATCTTGATAGCAGTCGCCGCCGCGCCGTCCAGAGAGGACAGCAGGACGCGGCGCATGCTGTTGCCGAGCGTCTGGCCGTAGCCACGCTCAAGCGGCTCCATGACAAAGCGAGCAATGTTTTCGTCGACTTCCTCGACGGTGATCTTGGGCCTCATGAACTCAGTCATATTTAAGCCTCCTCGAGACTTGAACGAATCGTACAGGGAAACTCATTACTTCGAGTAGAGCTCGACGATGAGCTGTTCCTGGATGTCCAAATCAATCTGGTCACGCGTCGGCAGGGAAATCACGTTGCCCTGGAGCTTCTCGATGTCGACCTCGAGCCAGGCCGGAACCTGGACGCTCTCGTTGGAGATCAGTGCGCTCTTGATGACGAGCAGGTCTGCAGCCTTGGGGGACACAGACACGGTGTCGCCGGCCTTGACGCGGTAGGAGGGGACGTCGACGCGCTTGCCATTGACCAGGATGTGGCCATGGGTGACGGTCTGACGGGCCTCTTTGCGCGTACGGGCAAAGCCGAGGCGGAACACGACGTTGTCGAGGCGGGACTCGAGAATCTTCATGAGGTTCTCGCCGGTGATGCCCTGCATACGACGTGCCTTCTCGTAGTAGGCGTGGAACTGCTTCTCGAGAACGCCGTAGATGAACTTGGTCTTCTGCTTCTCGCGGAGCTGCTTGCCGTACTCGCTCTCCTGACGACGGCGACGGGCCGGCTGCCTACGAGACTCTTTGGAATAACCCAGAACGGAAGGGTCGAGGCCGAGCTGCCTGCAACGCTTCAGAACCGGAGTCCTGTTAATTGCCATAACTATTTGAACCTTTCCGAATTAACCGCGACGACGCTTTGTCGGACGGCAACCGTTGTGCGGGATGGGCGTGCAATCCTGGATGCTTGCGACCTCCAGGCCAGCGGCCTGCAGGGAGCGGACAGCGGTCTCGCGACCAGAGCCGGGGCCCTTGACGAAGACGGCGACCTTGCGAAGACCGTGCTCCATGGCCATCTTGGCTGCCTTGTCAGCTGCCATCTGAGCCGCGAACGGCGTGGACTTACGAGAGCCCTTGAAACCGACGGTACCGGCGGACTGCCAGGAAATGACGTTGCCGCGGGTGTCGGTGATGCTGACGATCGTGTTGTTGAACGTGCTCTTGATGTGAGCCTGACCCACCGTGATGTTCTTGCGATCGGCGCGGCGGATGCGGGTCGCCTGCTGTTGTTTCTTAGCCATTGTTCTCCCCTACCTACGCTTTCTTCTTTGCGCCGATCTGGCGACGCGGACCCTTGCGGGTACGAGCATTGGTATGAGTGCGCTGGCCACGGACGGGCAGGCCCTTGCGGTGACGGAGGCCACGGTAGCAGCCGATCTCCATCAGACGCTTGATATTCTGAGCCGTCTCGCGACGAAGGTCGCCCTCGACGGTATAGTTTGCATCGATGTTGTCACGCAGTTTGACAACTTCCTCTTCCGTGAGGTCACGGACGCGGGTATCGGGGTTGACGCCAGTCTCTGCGCAAATCTTCTTTGCACGGGTGGCACCGATTCCATAGATGTACGTCAGACCAATCTCAACGCGCTTTTCGCGTGGAAGGTCGACACCGAGAATACGAGGCAATGTATAACTCCTATTCTTAACCTTGACGCTGCTTATGACGGGGGTTTTCGCAGATCACGTAAATCTTGCCGTGACGGCGAATAATTTTGCACTTATCGCACATTTTCTTAACCGAAGGACGCACCTTCATATCATCCATACCTTTCCGAAAGTGTTGACACTTCGTATCTATCTACACGCCCAGCCGCAGGCGGTAATTTTTGGCGTTACAGGTTTAGTCCTGAGACAGGACAAGGTTGCCCTTGCGAGGCAACCAAAAACACGCTCTCAAATAGGGGTCTACTTGTAGCGATATGTGATTCTGCCGCGGTCCAGATCGTACGGCGAAAGCTCGACCGTCACGCGATCGCCCGGGAGAATCTTGATGTAGTGCATGCGCATCTTGCCAGAGATATGGGCCAGAACCTGATGACCATTCTCGAGCTCGACCTTGAACATAGCATTGGGAAGCGGCTCGACTACCGTGCCCTCAAGCTCAATCGCATCTTCTTTGCTCAACTCAGTACAGCTCTCTCTTAAAAATTAGTACACAAGCAATCGTATAT
>CACZQA010000081.1 GCA_902783175.1 uncultured Coriobacteriaceae bacterium | reverse complement strand
TGGGCCCGCTCGCGCATGGAGTGGATGCGCGACGAGAAGCTGTTCGAGCTGCCAGACGGCGTGCTCGTGTTCTCCATCGACCCCGAGGCGGACATCGATATCCAGCTCGAACCGCAGCGCGAGGCCCCGGCGTTCACCATCGACGACCTCGAGTGGGTGGGCGACGAACTCGACGGCAGCGACCTCGCGGGCAGCGTGTGGGTCGCCCGCGGCAACGAGCTCTCGATCTTCCCGCAGCCCATCCGCCATGCGGCCGACACGCTCGTACGCGACCTCGCGCAGGCGTTTGGCCTGCAGATCGTGGATGCGCACCTGACGCCGGCCGACCTCGAAAGCGCAGAGATCTTCCACGTGAGCGACGAGTTCGGCATCATCGGCTGCGAGGGCAAGGGCGGTCCGGTCACCGACAAGATGGTGCAGAGCTTCGACAAGCTGTGGTCGCTCAAGTAGCATCGACGCATAGAGAGCGGTAGATGCGATGTGTTCGGCATGCCCGCCAGCTCTGCTGCCGCGCGTCGAGCTCACGGCCGAGCGCAGCTGGCAGGTGACCGGCGCAATCGATGCCGCCGCCCTTTTGGATATCGTATAGAATTCGCATAGCGTAGTCGTCAACGAAGGAGCAGCCGTGGCGCTTGAACCAGAACACGTTGTAGAGACCATCCAGATGGTGACGCAAGATCACCTCGACATCCGCACGATCACCCTCGGGCTGAACCTGCGCAGCTGCGTTCACGAGGACATCAACGTCATGGCGCAGCGCGTCTACGACCGCCTGACCATGGCGGCCGAGAAGCTCGTGCCCACGGCCGAGCAGCTCGAGCGCGAGTACGGTATCCCGATCATCCACAAGCGCATCGCCGTCACACCCATCGCAGAGATCTGCGGCGCGACCAAGGCGGAGGACCTGACGCCCATCGCCATCGCGCTCGACAACGCCTCCAAGGAAGTTGGGGTCAACTTCGTGGGCGGCTTTACCGCGCTCGTCCAAAAGGGCGCGAGTGATAGCGACCGACGCCTGATCGACAGCATCCCGCACGCGCTTTCCGTCACGGACAATGTCTGCTCGAGCGTCAACGTCGGCTCGACGCGCGCCGGCATCAACATGGATGCGGTGCTGCGCATGGCGCAGGTCGTGCGCGAGTGCGCCGAGGTCACGGCCGACCGCGACTCAATCGCATGCGCCAAGCTCGTCATCTTCTGCAACATGGTGCAGGACAACCCCTTCATGGCGGGCGCGATGCACGGCTCGGGAGAGGCCGACGAGGTCATCAACGTCGGCGTTTCCGGTCCGGGTGTCGTGCACGCGGTCATCGACAGCATGCCCAAGGACGCCTCGATCATGGAAGTCGCCGAGGCCATCAAGGCGACAACCTTCAAGATTACCCGTGCGGGCGAGCTCATCGCGCGCGAGGCGGCAAAGCGCCTGGGGTACCAGAAGGGCATCCTCGACCTCTCGCTCGCGCCGACTCCCGCCCGCGGCGATTCCGTGGCGGACATCATCGAGTCTATCGGCGTGGGGCAGGTCGGCGGCCCGGGCACGACGGCGGCGCTCGCGCTGCTCAACGACGCGGTCAAGAAGGGCGGCGTCATGGCGAGCTCGAGCGTCGGCGGCCTGTCGGGTGCGTTCATCCCGGTCAGCGAGGACGCGGGCATGATCAAGGCGGCTGAAGACGGTGCGCTGTGCATCGAGAAGCTCGAGGCCATGACGAGCGTGTGCTCGGTTGGTCTGGACATGATCGCGATCCCCGGCGACACGACCGTCGAGGCGATCGCGGGCATCATCGCCGACGAGTCTGCCATCGGCCTCATCAACAACAAGACGACGGCAGTCCGCGTCATTCCGGCAGTGGGCAAGAAGGCGTGCGACACGCTCGAGTTTGGCGGCCTGCTGGGCAGCGCGCCCATCATGGCGGTCAACACTCACGCGGGCACGGTCTTCGCGCACCGCGGCGGGCGCTTCCCCGCGCCAATCAATTCGCTCAAGAACTAACCACGCGCGCGGCGGGCACGCCCCGCCCTCCGCTGCCGCGGAACCCCGCAAGGGCGACGCTTTCGGCCCCGAATCCGTCGCCCTCGGCCCCGTCCGCGGCGAAAAACGTCGCCTTTGGTGCTTTCCACGGCCTGCCGCCGCGCAAAGTGCCGCGGAACCGCCCGAGGGAGACGTGCAGGCGTGCCCGCTGCCGTGAGATCCCACGAGGTAGAAGGGGCCGCGGAGGCAACGGGAATGGCACCTTCTCCCTTGCCGTCTCTCGTGGCGTGCAACTTCCCCCTTGCTGCATTCCGTAGCACGCAGCTTCCCCCTCGGTGCCTCCCGTGGCGTGCAGCTTCTCCCTCGAGGCGCTCCGCGGCATGCCCAGCCTTCGGCTGTCGCAGAACCCCGCGAGGGGGAAGCTTTCGGGCCAGAATTCGTCGCCCTCGCCCCCTTCCGCGGCGAATAACGTCACCCTCGGCCCCTTCCGTGGCACGCCGGCGCGCAAAGTGCCGCGGAACCGCCCGAGGGAGACGTGCAGGCGTGCCCGCTGCCGTGAGATCCCACGAGGGGGACATTTTCGGCTCCCCGGGTCCGTCGCCCTTGCCCCCTTCCGCGGCCCGCCTGCACTCATCTCCCCACTCTCTCCATACGCAGCCTCTTGATGCTCTCGCAGCTCGTCGCTACAATGCTCTCAGAAAATCGACACTTCGTTGAAAAATGTGCGTCGTGTCGAAAAGCGAGAGAAAGGGACCTATGGCCACGGCCGTACTCCGAAAGACAACCCAGAAGGCGCCCGCCGCTGGCAAGGACCGCCGCATCGTGCGCACGAAGCGCGCTCTGCGTCAGGCGCTCATCGAGCTCACCGAAGAAGGAGGGTTCGACGGCTTCACAGTCAACGACCTGTGCGACCGCGCCGACATCAACCGCGGCACCTTCTACAACCACTATCACGACAAAGACGAGCTGCTGTGCGCGCTCGAAGACGAGTTCTTCGAGGGCCTCGAGCAGTTCCAGGCCCGCCTGTCGGCGCTCACGCTTGCGTCCGTCGTCAAGGTGAGTGTCACCAAGGAGCCGCTTCCGCTGCTCGTCGACCTGTTCGAGTATCTGCGCGAGCAGGGTGATTTCCTCCATGCCGTCGCCGGCGCAGGCGGGGACGCGAGCTTTGGGCCGCGCGTATGCGACATGGTGTGCGCGAACTTCATCCAATCGATCTTGCACGAGCGCTACCGCAACAGCGACGACGCGTTCGTGGGCTACTACATCGCGTTCTACGCGAACGCCTACATGGGCGTCATCAACCGCTGGATCGAGACCGGCATGAAAGAGAGCTCCGAGCAGATGGCGCGCATCGCGATGCGCCTGCTGTTCATCAAGCCCGGCGAGTCAATCAAACTGTAACGCCTTTCCATCGAGATAGAGAGCGAAGAAAAACCATGGACACGAAGAACAAACCGCTGCGTATCGGCGTCGACGTCGGTTCCACCACCGTAAAGCTGCTCGTCCTCGACGAGACCGATGCTATTGTCTACTCCGTCTACCGCCGCCACCACTCCGACATCCGCGCGACCATCATCGGCATCGTCGACGAGGCGCTCGAGCAGGTCGGCGACCGTCCGGCGACCATCACCATCACCGGCTCGGGCGGTCTGCTGCTGGCCAACTGGCTCGGCGTGCCGTTCATCCAGGAGGTCATCGCCAACAAGACCGCCATCGAGTGCATCATCCCGCGCACCGACGTCGCCATCGAGCTTGGCGGCGAGGACGCGAAGATCATCTACTTCGACGGCGGCATCGAGCAGCGCATGAACGGCACCTGCGCGGGCGGCACCGGCGCGTTCATCGACCAGATGGCGACCCTGCTCGACACGGATGCATCAGGCTTGAACGAGCTCGCCCGCAACCACACCATCATCTACCCGATCGCCTCGCGCTGCGGCGTCTTTGCCAAGACCGATGTTCAGCCGCTGCTCAACGAGGGAGCGAAGAAGGAAGACATCGCCGCCTCCGTCTTCCAGGCCGTCGTCATGCAGACCATCTCCGGCCTCGCATGCGGCCGTCCCATCCGCGGCAACGTCGCCTTCCTCGGCGGCCCGCTGCATTACCTCTCCGAGCTGCGCCAGCGCTTCATCGAGACGCTGGGCCTCACCGACGAGACCACCATCGTGCCCGACCACTCGCACCTGTTCGTGGCGCAGGGCGCAGCGCTCGCCTCCGAGGACAACAACGACACGGTCACGCTCGCCGAGCTCAAGGAACGCATGGCAAATCTCGGCAATATCCAGGGTTCCGAGGTCGAGCGACTCGACCCGCTGTTTGCCAACGAGAGCGAATACAAGCTGTTCAAGGAGCGTCACGCACAGGCGACCGTCCCCAAGGCGAGCCTCGCCGACTACCGTGGGCGCGCGTACCTCGGCATCGACGCCGGTTCCACGACGCTCAAGTCCGTCTTGGTGGGCGAAGACGGCGAGATCCTCTACAGCTTCTACGCCAACAACAAAGGCGACGTCCTCGGCACGGCGCGCAAGATGCTCGGCGAGCTCGAGGCGCAGATTCCACGTGACGAGCAGGGCAACCCGCTCGTGACCATCGGCCACACGACGACGACCGGCTACGGCGAGGCGCTGCTGCTCGAGGCCATCCAGGCCGACAGCGGCGAGATCGAGACCGTCGCACATCTGCGCGGTGCGCAGGAACTGCGTCCGGATGTCGACTTCATCCTCGACATCGGCGGCCAGGACATGAAGTGCATGCGCGTCAAGAACGGCGTCATCGAGCACATCATGCTCAACGAAGCCTGCTCTGCTGGTTGCGGATCGTTCATCGAGGCATTCGCGACCTCGCTCAACCTCGACATCAAGGACTTCGCCGCCGAGGCTCTCAAGTCTGACGCGCCGGTCGACCTCGGCAGCCGCTGCACCGTCTTCATGAACTCCCGCGTCAAGCAGGCGCAGAAGGAGGGCGCGACCGTCGCCGACATCTCCGCCGGCCTGTCGTATTCGGTCATCAAGAACGCCCTGTTCAAGGTCATCAAGCTGCGCGACGCAAGCGAGCTCGGCACCCATGCGGTCGTCCAGGGCGGCACGTTTCTGAACGATGCGGTCCTGCGCGCGTTCGAGCTGCTCGCGGGCCACGATGCGATTCGTCCCGACATCGCGGGCAACATGGGCGCATGGGGCGCTGCGCTGCTGGCGCGCGACCGTGCGACCGAGGCGGGCTCTACGCTTCTGACCTGCGCGCAAATCGACCAGCTCGAGATCAAGCACAGCACGGCGCGCTGCGGCCTGTGCGAGAACAACTGCCTGCTCACCATCAACGACTTTGGCAAGGACCCCGAGACCGGCAAGCGCCGCCGCTTCATCACGGGCAACCGCTGCGAGCGCGGTGCCGGCGTCAAGCGCGACAAGAACAAAGTGCCCAACCTGTTCGAGTTCAAGAACGACCTGCTGTTCGACCGCGAATCGCTGCCGGTCGAGAAGGCCAAGTACGGCACGGTCGGCATCCCGCGCGCGCTCAACATGTACGAGAACTACCCGTTCTGGCATAGCTTCTTCACGCAGCTCGGCTACCGTGTCGAGCTATCCGAGCCGTCGACGAAGGCGACCTTCAAAAAGGGCATCGAGTCGATGCCGTCCGAAAACGCGTGCTATCCGGCCAAGCTTTCGCACGGGCACATCATGGACCTGCTCGAGCGCGACGTCGACTTCATCTGGATGCCGTGCATCCGCTGGGAGCGCCAGGAAGACGCGGGCGCGAACAACCACTACAACTGCCCGATCGTCATGAGCTATTCCGAGGCGCTCAAGCTCAACATCGACGAGCTGCGCACGAGCCGCACGGACTTCCTCAACCCGTTCATCCCCTACGATGACAAAGAGGCGCTCAAGAAGCGTCTGTTCGAGCACCTGGTCAAAGAGCGCAAAAAGCAGCACCCCGAGCTCGCGTACCCATCGAAGAAGGAAATCGACGACGCCGTCGACCGCGCGTGGCAGGCGGACCTCGACTTCAAGAACCAGATGCGCGCGCAGGGCGAGAAGACCCTCCAGTGGATCGAGGAGCACAACGCCCACGGCATCGTCTTGGCGGGGCGCCCCTACCACATCGACAACGAGATCAACCACGCCATCCCCGAGCTCATCACGAGCTTTGGCATGGCCGTGCTCACCGAGGATTCCATCGCGCACCTGGGCGACCTGCAGCGCAACCTGCGCGTATACGACCAGTGGATGTTCCATACCCGCCTCTACAATGCGGCAAAGGTCGTCACGCAGCGCACCGACCTCGACCTCGTGCAGCTGAACTCCTTCGGGTGCGGCTTGGACGCGCTGACCACCGACGAGGTACAGGAGATTATCGAGGGGTCGGGCAAGGTCTACACCGTGCTCAAGATCGACGAGGTTTCCAACCTGGGCGCGGCGCGCATCCGCATCCGCTCGCTTCTGGCAGCGCTCAAGCAGAAGGCGGACGGCACGCCGCAAGGCGAAGACGCCGCACGCCGCGAGATCTTGGACACCGCGTGCCAGTCGTGCGAGAGCAACCCGACCTTCGAGTTTGAGCCCAACCGTGTGGCGGCGTCGACCGAGTTCCCGCGCGTCGAGTACACGAAGGAAATGCAGGAATCGGGTGAGTACACCATCCTCGCGCCCCAGATGTCGCCGATCCACTTCGAGCTGCTCGTGCCGATCTTCCACCACTACGGCTACAACCTCGAGCTTCTGCCGTCCGTTGACCCGGGCGCGGTCGATGCGGGCCTGAAGTACGTCAACAACGACATCTGCTACCCGTCCATCCTGGTCACGGGCCAGATCATGGAGGCGGCGACGTCCGGGCGCTACGACATGGACAAGACCGCCTTCATCATCACCCAGACCGGCGGCGGGTGCCGCGCAACCAACTACATCAGCCTCATCCGAAAGGGCCTGCACGACGCCGGCCTGGACCAGGTGCCGGTCATCAGCCTCGCGTTCAACGACACGGGCGAGAGCAATTCCGGCTTCTCGGTTACGCCGCAGATGCTCAAGACCGCCGTCCCGGCGCTGCTCGTGGGCGATCTGCTTATGATGTGCCTGTACCGCGTGCGCCCGTACGAGGCCGAGCCCGGCAGCGCGAACAAGCTGTTCCGCAAGTGGATGGACTGGATGAAGGAGAACGAGTGCGGGCTTTCGCTGCGCGAGGCCAAGAAGGTCTACGCGAAGATCGTCCGCGACTTCGACACGCTCCCGTGCGTGAACTTCGGCAGCAAGCCGCGCGTCGGCGTGGTCGGCGAGATCTTGGTCAAGTTCCACCCGACCGCCAACAACCAGATCGTGGACACGATCGAGCGCGAGGGCTGCGAGGCGGTCGTCCCGGGCCTGGTCGACTTCTTCCTGTTCGGCATCTTGAACCCGGCGTTCAGGCACCAGGAGCTCACGCCCGACCTCAAGAAGTACCTGACCGCGACGGGCGTCGTGAAGGCGCTCGAGAAGCTGCGCGACCCGATCCGCCGCGAGCTGGCAAAGTCCAGCCGCTTCGAGCCGTTCGAGCGCATCGAGGAGATTGCCGAGGGCGCGAGCCAGATTCTCGACCTGTGCAACATGATGGGCGAGGGTTGGCTGCTCACGGGCGAGATGGTCGAGCTCATCAACGAGGGCGCGCCCAACATCGTGTGCACGCAGCCGTTCGCGTGCCTGCCCAACCACGTCGTGGGCAAGGCCGTCATCAAGGAGATGCGCCGCCGCTACCCGCAGTCCAACATCGTCGCCGTCGACTACGATCCGGGTGCGTCCGAGGTCAACCAGCTCAACCGCATCAAGCTGATGATTGCGGTCGCCTTCTCCAACCAGAAGGAGCAGCAGCGCAAGGCAGATGAGCGGCAGCGCGAGG
>CACZQA010000080.1 GCA_902783175.1 uncultured Coriobacteriaceae bacterium | reverse complement strand
GTCGTACCATCGAAGGTCACCGGCGCCCCTTTTGCAGTCCGCGGCAAGGCGCTCGGCGATGAAGTTCCTCAGGAGCACCTCGACGTGTGAGATGTCTTCCAGAAAGGCCTTCGAAAGGCGCTCGTTCCACACGTAGAGCTCCGACGGGTCGTCGGCGGATTCGTAGCGCGCTATCCTCGCCGGGGAGAACCATGCCCTCAGCTTGGAAACATCCGCGTATGTCTTGTCTTTTCCGTCCATCTTGAGCTAATATCCTTGTTGAAAGCCCCGGAAGGTCACTCACGCGAAACATCGTGATACCCCGGGGTTCTTGTTTTCCGCACTCAAAACCTTCCGCCGCTTCCCGGTTGCCTCCCTGCGCTGTGCGCCTGAACCGCAAGCCCTTGAGCGGAAAGAACGCCGGGGGCACCCGGCTCTCGGCGGCAGCCCCGAACGACGTCGTCGACCCTTTTGTACACCATGGGGCAGGCTAAGTAAACCTCCCGCCCGACGCGCGAGGCGCGTGCTGACCAAGTCCTGCCGAACCGCGTCAATGAGACGAATAGAAACGCAACCCGCAATCCGCCTGCAGCAAGGGGAGCAATCAGCTGGGACCTCCGATCGCCGCCGAATGCGCTTGGATCGGGGCGGCGGGCAAGCCCCGCCGCCCTCCGCGCCTACGCGATGGCGAAGGCGGCGAGCGAGTCGATCAGGTCGCTCTTGCGGATGCGGATCAAGCGGCCGATGTGGTACGCGGGGATGCATCCGGTCTCGACCAGCTTGTAGACCATCGACTTGGAGATGCTCAGGAACTCGGCGGCTTCCGGCACTGTCAGCAAACGGTCCTGCAACCCAGGTGGAACATTCGCCGCTGCCGGCGCTTGAGCTTCGGAGCTGGCTGCGTGCTTGCGTCCGGCGACGCTGTCGAGCGCCTCTGCTATCTGCTTCTGGAAGATGTCGTTCATCGTGTGCCTCCTCTAATCTCGGCGGTTCGCCCCGTCGGCCCCGCCTTGCGGCGCGCGCTCCGCACGGGTTCCGTCCTGCGGGCAAGGGAGGAAAGCGAAGGCCTCCCATCGTGGACCTGCGCCGCTTCTTTTTGGAAAGTTCTTTCCAAGGGGTGGGCAGCACGACATCGGAAAGAAGCTTCCAAAAAGAATCGCGTGCCCTTGACCGCAGAACGGGTTCAGGGCGTCGATGGGCGTCCAAGGCGGAGGGACGGGACGCAGAGATTTTGGAGGCCCAGATAAGGCTTCGGCAACGAAGCAACTTCGGAGGCTCCATTCGAAACAAGCGCTCGAAGACGCAGTCCAGCTGCCAGCTACTGCCTCGGAATATCACATGGGGCAAAATAGCGTGATGACAAAATTCCAGCGGCATGCTGCCACCACCGAGAAGCGCTCCCCGTATTCCAGGACGTACCGCCGAAGCAGGCTTGCGGCACAATAACGCCTCATGCCATCGCTGCCTTCCGAGCGCTCCAGAGATACGAGGTTCCGATGGGCTTGCCCTACCGCCCCATAGGGGCCTGGGCGAGGGCTCCGTAAGAATCCGCGCGACCGTCCGAGAGACGGTCCGCCCGCCTATGCGAAATCAAATTTCCCTCCCCGACCCAAGCGGGGTGGGTGACGTTTCTGTGACATCCGAACCCAGAGGAACTTACAGGAGCTAAGCGCGAACGCCTCGAACAACGTTCCTCCGCGAGAGCGGTATGAACATGCCATCACGTGTACGGGAAACGCCCACATGAACGCAGCTGGGCGCAATCGCAATGGATGGAGGAACGCGATGGTGGACGAGTTCGAGATGATTCGCAGCATTGAACGAGAAACGCCGGCGGGCATCGAGAAAGCAAACCAGCAGGAAAGACAATCGGACCGCAGACGCGCCAACGCCGGTGTGGCACTCGACCGAAACGATCCCGACGAGCTGTCTGCAGATGACGGCTACCTGGACGTACCCGAGGTGGCGAGCTATCTAAGAATCTCCAAGTCCATGGTCTACAAACTCGTGGAAACCAAGCAGATTCCGGCGATAAGGCTAGGAAGGCTCGTCCGCATCAGGAAGTCCGATCTGAACGATGCCTTGCGCAGGCTCGGCAATCGATGACAAGCGGGAAAGGGCTCTCGGCACGAGGCGACGATCCCGCACGTGCACTCCGTTAGAAGAGAGCCCATGCCAACTACCCTCGGCGGCGCCGGCGGCCATTGGCATGAGAATCGAAAGGAAGGCACGTCATGAGCAAAAGATACAGAAGGCAAGTGCCCATCAAAGACTTCTACACGGCAGAGGACGTCGCATCGTTGCTGGGTATCGGCCACACCACGGTTTACGAGCTCGCGCACAGGAGAAGCGACCCGATGCCGTTCCGCCTGCTCTACACATCGAGCCGCGGGATGTTCGTCGAGCGCGAGGAGCTCTTCGTCTGGCTAGAGCGCAACACAGACTACGTGGCGGAGCTCATGAAGAAGGACAAGGAGCATGGCTCAAAGCAGTAGATCCAGCGACGACGAATTCATCATCGTCTACAGGTTCATGCTGCAAGAGCTTGGGCTCAAGGGCGTACCGCTACTCCTCTACGCGAGGATATACGGTTTCTGCCGTTCGGGCGGAAGCTACTACGAGAGCAGAGCTGCGGCGGCCGCCGCCCTGGGAACAACGCCGCGATCGCTGACCCGTGCGATCAACGAGCTGGTCAGCCAGGGTTTGATCTCATACACGGGAGACCACACGTCCCCCTCCGGCAACGTCACCAGGGCATACCGCCTCGCCGACCCCGAAGCGACTTCGGGAACGCGGCGGGGCGGCGCCCCAGCCCCTGACAACATGTCGCCCCCTGACGAGACGTCACCCCCTGCCACGATGTCATCCCCAAACGGCCTCAACCCTGACGGCACGTCAGGGTACCCCGTGACAGGTTGTCACCCGATAAGAAAGGGATAGAAAAGTTGTTGAAAGGAAAGGGAGACGGCACCCTGCTCACGGAAAAGGACCTCGAAGAGCTCGGAATCCGCTTCGAGAAGCCCGAGCGCCAAAGATGCAGGTTCTGCGGCAAAGAGCTCGAACCCCTGGGAGTCCTCTTCATGGGCGAGGTCAAATGGGTGGCGACCAAAAGCTGCGAATGCGACGGCGCCAAGGAGGAGGCCCGCAGGCAGCAGCTCCAGCAGGCCAAGCAGAAGCAGGCTGCCGCCGCGGAGAAGGTGGAGCGTGCCGGCGTGAAGCCCCGCTTCGCCAGCGCGATCACCTCAAACGACCAGGTGGTGGAATACCTTTCCGGAGACAGCATGGAGAGAGGCATGGGGCTCTACATCCACGGGAGGGTCGGGAGCGGCAAGACGCACATGGCGAGCGCTCTCGCAAGGGCGCTCGTGTACGAAGGCTACTCGGTGGTCATGACGACCGCGCTCGACATGCTTGACAGCGTCAAGAGCTCGTACGACGACTCGTTCTCGTCGGACGGCACCTCCAAGTTCCGCTCGTGCGACGTGCTGGTGGTCGACGACCTGGGCAAGGAGGGAGCGACCTCATGGGCGCTCACCACCCTCTTCCAGATCGTCAACAGCAGATACGAATCTCTGAAACCGACGGTATTCACCTCCCAGTACGACCTCGACGCGCTGGGACGCCGCATGTCGCGCGGGGGCGAGCGGGAAAGCGCCGAGGCGATCGTCTCGCGCATCCAGGAAACCTGCGAAGTCGTCGAAACGGGAGACGTCGACTGGCGGCGACGCGGAAAACAGTCTTAGAGGAGCCCGCTGGAGCTAGGCCAACGGTGCCGCCTCCGAAAGCCCCCAACTGGGCGTATAAACGCGCTGCGGGCCGCCGCACGAGACATCGCCCCAACGACCACCGACGCACGGCCCGCGCCAAGACCCCAACGATGGAGGGACCCGGATGCTCAAACTCGGATCGAGGACGTACGAGGAGGTAGACGACGCCGAGCGCGCACGCCTCAAAGAAAAATGCCAGGACAACGGCTGGCTCCAAGAGGGCGGCTATGCATGGCAGGATGACCCCTTCCTCGAAGATTTCCCCTACAGCTTCGTGAAAACCGAGAGCGTCGACGACCTCCGCGCGTTCTTCGAACACGGCAACTGGGCCCTCCGCCAGGGCATCGTCTACGAAGACCTCGCCTTCGTGCAACAGGTCGACGGCGGTGACGAGTGGTGGACGCTCAAGCAGCTTCCCGACGGGAGTTGGCTCGACTTCGAGAGCTGGAGCTTCGGCTCCATCTGCAGGGAGCCCGAGAGGTTCGCACACGCAATCGAGTCGATGCACGTAGCGAGCCCTGAGCAGTGCGCAAAGCTCGACTACATGCTCCCCGAGAAGGAGCAG
>CACZQA010000079.1 GCA_902783175.1 uncultured Coriobacteriaceae bacterium | reverse complement strand
CCCTTCGACGCGTGGATGGTCATGATGCGCACGGCCGCGTTGCCGTCGGACACCATGGTGCCGGGCTTGCCGCGCGCGCCCGCGCCCGCCTGGGCAAGTTCGCACATCTCGCGGAAATGCTCGGCCGCCGCGACGACCGCATGGCCCGAAGAGCGCTCGAAATCGTCGAGCAGGTCGCACAGGCGCTGGATGTTCGCGAACGTCGCCGACCCCTCTACCCCATCGCCCTGCAGCTGGGCATACCAGCCGCTGTGCCTCACCAGGCGCATGACGACGGTGGAAAGCGGCGTGCTCGGCGCGCTGTCCAGGGCCTCTCGGAGCGCCCCGTGCGCATGCAGAAGAGCAAGGCTCACCCGTTCGGGCGCCGTGCGGGCGAGGTAGGCCACCGCATCCCACAGCGAGGCCTTCGTGCGCGCCTCGTCGGCGGCGATGTGGAGCCGCTGACGGGCAATGCCCCACAGCTCGAGCAGGTCGTCGTCTGGAATATCGAACAGGCGCGAGCCCAGCAGCGCGAACAGTGCCTCATCGTCGTCTCGGTCTTCCAGGAACCTCAAGAACAAGACGAGGAGCACCACCTCGGGCTGGGTGTAGAACTCGGAGCCGCCCGCGATGATGCAGGGGATGCCGCGACGGCGCAGCTCCGACACGTACGCCCCCGCCTTCGTGGATTTGATCGACGAGAGCAGGATGGCCATGTCGCCGTAATCTGCCCCTGCCGCCTTGTACCGCTCGAACTCGTCGGCCACCAGCGCGGCATCGGAGGCGCGCAGGGCGGCAACTCCCGTGGCGCCGCTGCCCCGGGGGGCCTTCTCGCCGGCGGAGACCAGCAGCTTGACGCGGGGCTCTGCCCCATCGACCCACGGCAGCGGACGCACGTTGCCCTGCCCCGCCTCGACCTTCAGGAACTCGGTGCCGAAGAACTCCGGCTTGCTGAAGATCGTCTCGACGAAGCGCAGGATGTCCGGGTGGGAGCGGAAGTTCGTTGTGAGCTCGACCTCGCGCGAGCCGCACGCCGCCATCTGGGCGCGCACCTCCCGGTACACCTCGAGGTCCGCCCCGCGAAAGCCGTAGATGGACTGCTGCGCGTCGCCCACGGTGGTGAGCGTGCTGAGCGCATCGTCGCAGAAGCGCTTGACGATCTCGACCTGGAGCAGATCGGTATCCTGGAACTCGTCGATCATCACCGTCGCGAAGCGCTCGCGGTACATATGCGCGATGTCCGGGCGGCTCTCCAGCAGACGATAGGTCTCGATGAGCAAATCGTCGGTGTCGACCGCCCCGAGCGCGCGTTTGCTCGCACGGTGCCGTGCGCAGACGCCTTCTGCCAGGCTCAGCGCCATACGCAGCTCCTCGCCCGCCGCGGCGCTTGCCGCCTCGACGCGCACCGCGGTGATGCGCGCACGGCAGGTCTTGAACGCCTCGCGGTACTGCTTGGGAGTGTTCCCGCCCTTGACCTCGGGCAGTCCCTCCAGAAACGAGCTCGTGCGCCGCCAGCTCGAGGCATCGCACGACGCCTCGACGAACTCTTTCAGCTCGTCTACCACCGTGCACAGGATGCGGTATGCCTTGAGGTAGGTGGTCGACTCCTCGCCTTCGCCCAGCTGTCCGAGCTCCTCTTTCATGCCGGTGAGCTCGGCGAGCAGGTTGGAAAGCGGCGTGATGGTCGCGGGCGCCGGCTCCGGGCCGAGGTCGAAGGTCTCCACCCCTCTCGGGGCAAGTGCAAGACGCGACGCGAGGTCGCCGACGAGCGCGATGGCGTCGTCGACGCCGTACGCCTCGAGCAGCGTCTGCAGCTCGACGGAATCGCCCTGCTGCTTGAGCATGTCCTCGAGTGCCTGGTCGCGCAGATCGGAGCTCTCCTCCTCCGTCAGGAGCTGCGCGCCGGGGTCGATGCCCACTTCGAAGGCGTGCTCCTGCAGGATATGGCGGCACATCGAGTGAATGGTGGAGATCCAGGCCGCATCGACGCGCAGGGCCTCCTCGACGAGCCCGCGGCGCCTGAGCTCGGCACGCACGCGGCCGAGCAGCTCTCCCGCCGCCTTGTTGGTGAAGGTGATGGTGAGCAGGTTCTCGACGCCGGGGATGAGGCGCCCCGACTCGTCGGAAAGCCCATAGGCGAGCCTGTTGGTGAGCGTGAACGTCTTGCCCGTTCCCGCGCCCGCCTGGATGAACAGCGGCCTGCCCGCCGTCTCGACGGCGAGCTTCTGATTTGGGGTAAGTGCCATGTCACACCTTCGCCTTCGGGCAGAACAGAAGCGCCTTGCAGTAATCGCATACGCTCGCATCGTCTTGCAGGGGGTCGGGGGCTATGTCTCCTGCGGCAAGATGTTCCATGCACTGCGCGACCTCGGCCTCGACGTGCGCCAGGTACTCGTCGTAGGTCTCGTCGCTGCCCGCCCTGGGCAGGCCGTCCCTATCGGCACGTACCGTCTCCTGAGGCCCCCACTCGATACCGCGGTCGTACACGCCGCGCAGCGCGTTGCGCGCATACGAGCGGTACACCGACCCCCTGACCTTGAGGGGCGTGCCGAGCAAATCGAAATGTCGCTGCACGAGCGTGGCGTAGATATCGGTCTGGATGCGCGAGGGCAATAGCTTGTCGGGGTGCAGCCCGTAGCCCTCCGAAAGGCTGCTGAGCTTGTAGTCGATGACGATGGCGTTGCCCTCGGCGTCCACGTCGATGCGGTCGACCTTGCCGCGCACGAAAACCCCCGCGTACTCGAGGACCGTGCCCGTGTCCTTGCCCAAGTTGAGCTCGAAGTACGTCGGCACGAACCCCGGCAAAAACGTCGCCTCGCGGCGCACGAAATCCAAGATGAGCCCGCGCATGTCCGAAAGGACCTGCTCGTCGCGCTCCGTCTTGAGAAACAGTCCCGAGCGGCTCTTTCCCCGGTCATGCTCCACCTGCGCATCGAAGGCCTGCGATGCCACGTCGAGGGCGAACGCGAGGTTGTCCTCGGTGACGCGGGCAGCGCCCTGGGACTTGAGCATGCGGTAGAAACGCTCGAACACGGCGTGGACGAGGTTGCCCTGGGCGGCGGCGTCGAAGGAGCGGTCCATCCCGTTGAAGTTGACGCGCCGGCAAGTGAACCAGCGGTATGGGCAGCGGTAGTAGTCTTCGATCCCCGTCGGGGAAAACGGCAGTGCATCGCCCGAGATACCGCACATGAGGTAGGGCAGCGCCTCGTCATGCTCGATCGAGCCTCGCACCACAGCGCGCCGCTCGCCGTCTTCCTGCACGTCGGACGCGAACTGCCGCGCCTCGCTCACGCTCAGCGCAGCCTCTCGCAGCGCCGGCGGGACGACATGCGAGGCAAGGCCGTTCTCGTCGTCTTCTTCTGTACGGTACGCGGACATGAGCTCGTCCCACAGCGCGCTTTGGCATAGCTCGACGCCATCGGCCGCATGCGTGGCGCGGCAGGCGGCAAAACCCGAGCGGGCGCTTTCGATAGCGTCGAGCAAGAACACGCGCTGAAAGAGCGCCGTAAGATCCTCGCCGCCCACGCCGAGCTTGGCCAGCAGCGGGTCGAACGGGCTTTGCCGGCGCGCCATGGGATGATGAACAGTATCGAGGCCCGCGACGATGACGTGATCGTAGCGCTCGAGGCCGACTGCCTCAGGCCCCGCAAGGAGCACGGCGTCTTCCGCATCGCCCGAGCAGCGAAACGCATGTATCGAGAGGTTGGCCATCTCGGCGAGGTCGGGCTCTGCGCCGAGCTCGCCGCAGACGTCGAAATACTCGAGCAGGGCATTTGCCGCCTTGGCGTCGTCGACGAGCACGTCACCCGGCACATGCGCCGCTTTTGCGTTGTCGAACAGCGTGCGCACCTGCTCGCAGGGCTCCATGCCGAGCAGGGCGGCAAGCGGCGCCAGGCGCTCCTTCGTGACCTTTGCCGAGGCATTGCCGCGGGCAAAGCCCTCGGTTATATCGTGCAGACGCGCTTCGGGCGTGGAGCACGCCTGCTCGCGCCAGCGCATCTGCAAGGCACGCGCATCTTTGGGCTCCACCCCCGAATACGGGGAGGCCAGAAAGCCGACGAGCGGCACATAGCCCTCGTCGGAACCCGAGCTGGCACAAAAGCGCGCGAGCGAGAGAAACGCCGCGCCCAGCGCCGTGCGCGACACCGGCAGCGAGAATTCGGCCTCGAACGGGATGTTGGCGCAGGCAAGCGCCTCCAGCATTGCGGGGTAGCTGTCCGCCGCATTCGGAAAGACGATGCAGGTCGTGCCGGAAGGCCCAAAGCTGCGCAGGCGCTCTATCAGCACGGAGGGCTCGGCATGGGCACCGCGCGCCTCGTCGGCAAAGACGGAACCGTCCGGCTCGAGCGCCGCCGTGCCGGCGTAGAGCACGCGTCGGAGCTCCTGCAGGCCGGGCGCCTGGGAGGCGGCAGGCTCGAACGCGGCCGCATCCACTTCGCACGGAAGCGAGCGGCCGAGCACCGTCACGTCGACGTTGGAGGAAATCGCCTTCAGAAACGAGAGCCGGTGCCCCGGTTGCAGCACGGCGTTCTCGGCGACAACATCGTGGGAGAGCGCCTCCTCCGCCAGCGAACGCTCGGCCTGGGCGCACTCCACCATGCCGTGCGCGGCGAGCGCCTCGGCATAGAGGGAGACCAGCTCGCGCATCTTCTCCTGCGAATCGTCCAGCTCGCCGGGGTATGCGCCGAGCAGGCACACCGCCTCCTGGACGAATGTGCAGAGCTCGTCGACGAGCACGGGAGAGGGCCGCGACTCGAGCAGCCCCACGCGCTCGACGAGCGGGCGCACGAGCACGCGCCTGCGAGGCGCGTCGACGATCTTGCTCCCGTCGCCATAAAGCTCCCACAGACCCGCAAGCCATTGGTCGTAGGTCTGGACCGAAACGCCGAAGGGCGCCGTGGCGAGCAGCTGGCGCTTGCGCGCCGTCCCCCAGCGCACGCTGGGCACGATCAGGTCGACCCCGCGCCCGGCTGCAAGCGAGGCGCGGACGCGCTCGTCGCTTGCGGACACGAGCACGGCCTTGCTGCACGCGTTTCGGATCTGGAACATCTGCCTGCCTTCCCCCTAAGTGCCCCGACGACCGCGCGCTAGGCGTCGAGCCCGTCGATGACGTCGAGCAGCTGCGCGGGTGCGTCGATGATGAAGTCGGGGTGCTGGCGCTCGAGGACCGCGACGTCCCTGAAGCCCCAGGTGCAGCACACGGACACGCAGCCGGATGCCTTGCCGACCTGCGCATCGGGTTCCGAATCTCCCAAGTAGATTGCCTGCTCGGGCGTGCTGCCGAGCTCGCGCAGCGCGGCAAGCGCCATGTCGGGGGCGGGCTTTGCGGGCATGGTGTCGGAGCGGCCCACGGACAGCGGAATGAGCCCATCGAACCACTTCTTGCGCAGCGCCTCGGTATCCGTATGCCATTTATTGCTCACGACCGCCGTCTTGATGCCGCGTTCCCTGAGCGCGACGAGCAGCTCCATGATGCCCTCGTACGGCTCGGTCGTGTCGTTGCGGTGTGCGGCGTAGTGCGCGGAGAAATCGTCGTAGACCTTCTGGAATTCGGGCGAGCCCGTGGGAAAGGCGTGCTTGGTGACCTCCTCGATGAGGACGACCGAGCCGTAGCCGGCGGCGAGCCTCGTCTCGTCGAACGTCACGGGCGGAAGGCCAGACTGCCCCAGGGCAAAGTTGACGCTCGCCATCAGGTCGCCGAGCGTGCTCAAGAGCGTTCCATCCATGTCAAACAGCACCGTGGTAATCTTCATTGTTCACCTTTGCATCGGTTGCGGGCTTCGTATCGCATAGGGATTGTAGCTCAGCGGTGAGACACGAAAATGCTAGACTGACCGCATGGCTACGACATTGTCACTCATACTCGCATCCGGATCGCCCCGTCGCCGCGACCTGCTCGGCGCCGCGGGCTTCGACTTCGACGTCGTCACGAGCAACGCCGAGGAATCGGCATCCGCAGACTGCGAACCCGCCGCGCTCGCCAAGCACAACGCGAGCGTCAAGGCCATCTCCGTCGCCCAAGACGCAGACGAGACCGCCGTCGTCATCGGCGCGGACACGATTGTCGTGCTCGACGGCACCGTGTTTGGGAAGCCGGCCGACGAGGCCGAGGCGCAAAGCTTCCTGCGCGAGCTTTCGGGGAGGACCCACCAGGTCATCACGGGCGTGTGCCTCGTGTGCGGAGATGCGTACCTCGCGTTTCACGAGACCACGGACGTCACGTTCAAGCAGCTCGACGACGAGACCATCGCCGCCTATGTGGCCACGGGCGAGCCGCTCGACAAGGCGGGCGCCTACGGCATCCAGGGTTTGGGCGCGGCGCTCGTCGACCACATCGAGGGCGACTTCGACAACGTCGTGGGACTTCCGATGGCAAAGCTCGCGGCAAAGCTCACCGCGCTCGGCTTCGAGCCGCACGCCGACTAGTTCTTGTTGGAACGCGCGACCTTGATGGCCGCGATGAGGTACAAGACGGGGAAGAACGCGAACAGGAGCGTCCACATGAGCGCGGCCACGACCGTACCCGCCGCGAGAACCACCGCGTAGACGAAGAACGCCACCACGAACAGCAGCGCCACGATCGCGAACGCGACCGCGACGAGGGCGTGCTTGGGATGCTTTGCAACGTAGATGCCGGCAAGCGCCGGAGGGATGGTGAGGATGCCCACGACCACGCCGACGACCCACAGGGTGAACTGCACCGCGAGCACGCTGCCCGCGATGTCCATGATGCCGATGATGCTGCTCAGGCGCACGAGGAAGTAGACGATGATGACGGCTGCCGAGACGAGGATGGCGATGCTCACGCCCGCGAGCATGCGATGTCCCCACGTCTTCTCGAAGACGAGCAGCTCGTCGTTGCCGCGGTCGTCCGTGAGCACCGAGGGGTCGACCTTCTCCGGCTTTGGCTCGTAGTCGCCCTGCTGTGGGGTCGTTCCCGTACGGCGCGTTTCTCTGTAGTCGTCCAAGTTTTCCATACGGCTAGTTTAGCTGTTCACGATGGTCTTTTCACCACAGGCCGGGCACTTTACCGCAATTTTGCCCCGCCCCTTTGGGACGCGCATCTTCTGGTTGCAGAACTGGCAGGTCAGGTACGTGTAGCCGGACTGCTCACGCGCGAGGTCCTGCTGCTTTTTGCCGCCCTTGGCCCGGCGGCTCAGGTAGCGCTCGTTCTCTTCGCGGCGCCTGTCGCGGTTGCGCGAGAGCATGCGGGCAATCGTGAGGACGAGCATGACGATGCTCGCCCAGTTGACGACAGTCGAGGCGATGTTCAGCCCGATGGCCACCGCCGCGCCGCCAAACGTGGCGAAGATGCGGGCGGCCACGCTCAGCACGATGGATGCGGCGATCAAGATGATGACCCAGATGCTCATCGAGCGCCCGAGCGCATCGTACCCGTACCGTCCCTGCATGAAGTTGGCCAGCCACGACCTGAATCCGCCCATTATGCCCTCTATCTCACACGTTTGCCTTTTTGTTCGGCAGGTGATTCTACCTGCATGAGCGCCCCATCGCCCAAACCGTGATGATTTCGACACGATACCCACGTCTACTCCACGCCGACGCGCGAGAAGCGCTCCTGGCGCCTGCGGACGAGCTCGGGTACGGGGACGCCCTCGAGCTCGCGCAGGGACGAGACGACGTACTCCTTGACCGCCTGCGCCGCATGCTCGGGGTGCTCGTGCGCGCCCGCGCCCTCCTCGCGGATGACCTCGTCGACGATGCCCATGGCCTTTGCCTGCCAGGCGGTCGGCTTCATGGCATCGGCCGCCTCTGCGGCACGGCTCGCGTCTTTCCACAGAATCGAGGCAAAGCCCTCGGGCGTGAGGATCGAGTAGACCGCGTTCTCCATCATCGCGATGCGGTCGCCCACGGCCAGCGCGAGCGCGCCGCCGCTGCCGCCCTCGCTCAAGACGATGCTGATGACCGGCACCCTAAGCCCGGCAAACGTCGTGAGGCACTCCGCGATGGCGTTGCCCTGGCCGCGCTCTTCCGCCCCGGCGTCGCAGTGGGCGCCCTGCGTGTCGACAAGGCAGATGACAGGGCGGCCGAACTGCTCGGCCTGGCGCGCGAGGCGCAGCGCCTTGCGGTAGCCCTCGGGGTGCGAGCAGCCAAAATTGTGTGCGACGCGGTCCGCCGTGTTGGCCCCCTTCTCCTGCGTGATGACCGTGACCGGGCGTCCCTCGACAAACCCCAGCCCCGCGACGATCGCCGGGTCGTCGGCAAAGGAGCGGTCGCCGTGCATTTGCAGAAATCCGTCCACGAGCGCATCGAGATAGACCGCCGCCGTGGGTCGGTCGACGCGGCGCGCCAGCTGTACCCGGTGCCAGGCGTCGGCATCTTCCCCGCCGCACGTGGCCGCCTGTTCAGCGCACGCGGCCTGCACGCCCGGCGCGACATCTTTCGGGAGCGGGACCTGCGCCGCGTGGTACCGGTCGTCTGGTCGCGACGTGGGCTGGGCGATGCGCGCCGCCGTCTGGACCCCGCGTCTCAGCACGTCTTTTATCCCGAGCGAAAGGGCGCGTACCGGGTCTTTGCGCAGGCGCCTGCGCTCGTCGCTGCGGTTTTTCTGGACGAAGTCCGACGAGCGGCGCCCCGTGCGCTTGTCGGCGTTCTTGGCGCGTGCAGCCATGATCGCCTCTT
>CACZQA010000078.1 GCA_902783175.1 uncultured Coriobacteriaceae bacterium | reverse complement strand
GATGGCGCGCCTGGGAAGCGAGAACATCCAGGAGGTGCTGATCGCCACGAACCCCGACGTCGAGGGCGAGACGACGGCGAGCTACCTCGCCCGCATCATCAAGCCGCTCGACATCAAGGTGACGCGCCTTGCAAGCGGGCTGCCCGTCGGCGGAGAACTCGAGTACGCCGACGAGGTGACGCTCGGCCGCGCCATCGAGTCGCGCCGCCTGCTCTAAGCTCGCCTGTCCAGCCGAATTATTACGGTCAGTTTACCAAGCACCAGCTCACGGACGTATTCGGGGCTCTCTGGCGTATAATTGTGGGTCACAAACGCGCGGGTTGCACCCGCGCGTCCACTCCACCACCAGCGGAAAAGAGCAACCATGTCCGAGGCCGAAAAGTCCGAGGTATTCCAGCACTTCGGTGCCTACAGCGGCTACGACCAGCGCTATTACGACCATTTCAACGTCAAGCGCGGCCTGCGAAACGCAGACGGCACGGGCGTCGTCGCCGGCATCACCTCCATTTCGAACGTACACGGCTACCTCACCGACGAAGGCGTGAAGATTCCCGACGAGGGACGCCTCACGATTCGCGGCTACGACATCAAGGACCTGGTGGACGGGGCAGTTGCCGAAGGGCGTCCTGGCTACGAGGAAGTCGCATACCTTCTGCTCACGGGCGACTTGCCGACGGCCTCCCAGCTCGAGAGCTTCCGCGCGTCGATCGACTCGTACCGCGACCTGCCGCGCGGCTTCGTCAACAACCTCATCATGAACTTCCCATCCAAAAACGTCATGAACATGATGGCCCGCTCGGTGCTCATGCTCTACGCGATGGACAGCTCCACCGAAACCGACGTCGTCGACCCCGAGCACGAGGTGCAGATCGCCGTGCAGATGCTGAGCCGCCTGCCCCGCATCGCCGTGCTCTCGTACCTGGCCTCGCGCCAGCACGAGGACCCGACGGCGGCAATGTACATCAACCCGCCGCTGCCCGGCCTGTCCACTGCCGAGACGGTGCTCCACATGCTCCGTCACGACATGGAGTGGACGCCGCAGGAGGCGCGCATGCTCGACATCATGCTCATGCTGCACGCCGAGCACGGCGGCGGCAACAACTCCACGTTCACGACGCGCGTACTCACCTCGAGCGGCACCGACGCCTACTCCGCGTACGCCGGGGGCATCTGCTCGCTCAAGGGCCCCAAGCACGGCGGCGCCAACATCAAGGTCGCGGGCATGCACCAAGACCTGATGGACACGGTCGTCGACTACACCGACGAGGGGCAGGTCGCCGATTATCTGCGCCGCATCCTGCGCAAGGAGGCCTACGACAAGTCCGGTCTCATCTACGGCATGGGGCATGCGGTCTACACTTTGAGCGACCCGCGTGCCGTGCTGTGCAAGAAGTACGCGCGCGAGCTTGCGCAGGGGACCGAGTTCGAGCCGCAGTTCGAGCTCATCGAGACGATCGAGCGCCTCTCGCCCGAGCTGTTCCGCGAGGAGCACAAGTCCCACAAGGTCATCTGCGCGAACATCGACATGTACTCGGGGCTCGTGTACAAGATGCTCGGCATCCCGCAGCAGCTCTACACCCCGCTGTTCGCCACCGCGCGCATTGCGGGCTGGGCGGCGCACCGCTTCGAAGAGATCGTCGAGGGACGGCGCATCATCAGGCCCGCGTACAAGTCGGTCTACCAGATGCGCGGCTACGTGCCGATGGAGGCGCGCGAGAACGGTATGGAAAAAGAGACCGCGGCAGACCTGCCGGTCAACCGCGACTATTACAACGACTAACGAGACAGGGGGTCTATGATGGCAGGAAACGACGTCGAACTCGACACGCCCGAGAAACGTCAGCAGGTGGCAGAGCTCGCCTTGAAGGACGAGGGGCTGCTCGAGCACCTCATCGAGCTCCTCTGTGGGAAGAGCCGTCTCAAACGGCAGAAGGCCGCTTCGATCGTCGCGATCATTTCCAACGAGGACGCCACGGTTCTTCTGCCGTATGCAGAAGACATCTGCGAGGCTTTGAACCACACCGAGGCACAGACGCGCTGGGAGGTGCTGCACACGCTCGACCAGATGGGCAAGGTCGGCCAGCGCTACGACGAGGACACGCTCGCCCTGGCAGAAGACGCGCTTTACGACGAGAACAACGGCATCGTGCGCGAGGCGGCGTTCAGGTTCCTGTGCGGCTACGGCTCGGCGAGCCCGGAGAACTCCAACGAGGTCTGGCCGCTCATCGACGAGACCATCCAGTGCTTCCACGGCAACGACGAGTTCTGCGACATGCTCACGCATCTTGTCGAGTTCGCGCAGGGCAATATCTCGATGGAGACGAGCGGCGCGCTCGCGATGCGCATGAAGTTCGATTCCGAGACGGCGTCGGGCACGCTCAGGATGCGCTCCGAGCAGATCGTCGACGCGTACACGAAGCGCGGCGGCGAGCTGAAGGACCTCGATGCCAAGAGCGCGAAGAAGGCGGATTCCGACGACGGAGACGACTTCGGCGACTAGCGTGAGGCGCAGATAATCGCAACCAGCCACGAGGGGCGGGCAGGGCATCAGAGGTGCCAGGTCCGCCCCTCTTTGCATGCCGGGTGCGCAGACAACGCGTTCGATATTCGCTTGAGCAGGTACCTTCGCTGCTGCTCGTCGTGCGCGAACGAGCCGGCGGCAAAGAGCATGCAAGCGACGAGCTCCGACTTGCTCGCGTAGCTGCCGCGGTGCCTGCGGTAATACAGGTTGATGAAATCCCGCGCCTCGGCATCTATCTTGACGTGCACCAGCTTGCTTTCGGGGCGCTGCGGCGCGTAGAAGTCCGCGAGGTGGTCTTGCTTGGTCTTTTCCAGCAATTCGACGATGTCGCTGTCCTCGGGCTCGAAGTAGATGGACTGGAAGAGGAAAGCAAGCGACTCGACGAACTCGCTCAGGCTCCTGAACGGGCGAGCGGTGTTCTCGACGAGGGGGCGCACGGCCTCGAGGGAGCGCGGGGGGACGCGAAACTGCATGTCTGTCTTGGGGAACAACCTTTGAGGTCTTCCGGTCATCTCGCCTCCAACTAACGCCCCCGGGTGGGCGGCAGACAGCCAAACATGCAGGTAGTTTGCCTGCTTTGGTCTCAACAACGGAATTGCATAAGTGTAAATAATTATCTGTTCACTATGCAAAGGGGATGAGACGACATGTACGAAAGCCGCTTTTTGCCGCAGGCGATCACCGTGTTCACGACAAACGAGCGCGTGCAGCTCTTCCAGGCCGCGCTGGGCCTCGAGCCGGACTTTCGCTGCGATTACGAGAAGTGTCCGGTGCTCTTCGACGAGCTGTTCAACCTGGGCGCTGCGGGAGGGCAGCTCGCGATACTGGACGAGGATTTCTTCGTTGACGTCGAGGGGATGCTGTCGGGGGTCAGGTCCTACGTCGACGACAGCGAGGCGTGTGCCCAGGGGCTCGCGTTGATGGTGGTCTGCAGCAGGAGGAAGGCCGGCGACCCGGTCTTGCGCGAGCTGGCCGAGTACTGCGACATCTACGACATCGTCTACGACTGCGACTATGCGGGAATCGTGAACGGGATCGAAAAAATCATGCGGAGGCGTAATTCGCGCCTCGATGTGCTCGAGCTCTTCCGACGCGATTCCGAAGCAGCCGAGCCAGGGGACTCGTCGCAGATGACGCTTGTGACGCCGACCGTCACGCCATTGGACAGGTCCATGGTTCTCACGATGGACAATATCGAGGTGACCATAAAAGTCCACGGGTAAGTGAAGAATTAAATATATAGATGCTGGCAATTTTTGTGACTCTCAATAAAAATGGCCACCATAGTTTCTAATAGAACCAGGTGGGTATGAATTACAGGCGTGTAGTTGCTGCCAACATCAAGCAGCGCAGGAAGGCCCTGGGGCTCACCCAGGAAGCCCTCGCGCAAGAGGCTGGCATTTCCTCGCAGCACCTCAGCAAAATAGAACGCTGCGCATGCTCTCCGACCATGGACACG
>CACZQA010000077.1 GCA_902783175.1 uncultured Coriobacteriaceae bacterium | reverse complement strand
GCTCCTCGATGGTCGAGTCGCCCTCGGTGTAGAGCCGAATGTATTCGCGGATTTCCTTGATAGGCATGCCCGACACCTTCAGCCGCTCCACGAAGCGCATCCATTCTAGGTCGTCTTCGTCGAACAGGCGCCGCCCATCGCTTGCGCGCTGCTGGTTGGGGATGAGCCCGTTCTTCTCGTAGAAGCGTATGGTCGATGCCGGCATGCCCAGCTTTGCCGCCGCATCGCCTATCGTGTACACCTTGCTCATGCAGACTCCTATTTTGCGTGCCCGCGGTTCATCTTAGCGCAGTCGCCGACCTTCTCGCCGGTGACGAAGTACTCGTAGGTGGGGAACTCGAAGAGCACGGGCTTGAACACGTGGTAGTCGATTTTGCCCTTCTCGTTCAGCACCGTCTCGTCGGCGTAGACGGAGAGCACCTTGCAGATGAAGTTGTCGAACTTCTCGAGTTCGTAGTTGCCGTCGGCCTCGCACTCGATGGAGACCTTCGCCTCGTCGATCAGCGGCGCTCCCGCATTGCCCAACGTGTAGGCGAACGCGGTCGACTTGTCTTCCTTGTTGCCGCTCGTCGTGCCCATGAGATCGGCCTTCGCAAGCCACGACTCGTCTACCACGTTCACCGAGAGCAGTTTGGTGTCGCGGATGCCCCGGTTGATGTAGTGCGCCTGCAGAAGCGACACCATGAGATGGCTGTGAGCGACGGTGCCCGCGTGCGCCGCGAGCGTCCAGGTCGGCTTGCCGTCCACCATGGTGCCCACCACGATGACGGGCGAGGGGTAGAGCGCGAGCGTCGCGCCGATGTTCTTCTTCATTACCTCATCTCCTTTTCCCAGAAGCGTATTGCGTTGATGCCGAGCGAGTCCGCAATCTCCTCGAGCTCGGCGACTTCGACGTCGGAGAGCTCGACAGCAGCTGCCGCGGCAGCATCTGCCACGTGGCTTTCCCTGGTCACGCCGACGATGGGCAACGTGCCCTTGGCGATGGCCCAGGCCACCGGCACCTGTGCGATGCCGACGCCGTGCGCCTCGGCGACCTCGGCGAGCTTGGCGTTCAGGATCTCGAGCTTGTCGAGCACGGGGTTGTACGCAGCTGCGCGCGCCGAGCCTTCGGGCATGGGGTGGGTCGTGTCGTACTTGCCCGAGAGCGCGCCCTGCTCGAGCACCATGTACGAGAAGAACGTCACGTCGTTCTCTTTGCACCAGTCGAGGATGCCCGAGTCGATGGAGCTGCGGTTGATCAGGCTCAGGTGGTTCTGCACCGCACCGAGCTTCAGGCCGTGCTCGCGAAGTATCGCATCGGCCTCCTTGATTTCTGCCAGGTCGTGATTCGACACGCCGATCATGGGCGCGTCATCGCGGCCTTCGAAAAACTCCGCGAGCGCGCGGGTCCACTTGGGCGCCTCCGAGGCGTTGTGCACCCAGTAGATGTCGAAGCTGTCAAGGCCCATGAGGTCGAGCTGCATGTCGTACATCGCGGCCACGGGCTCGGCTGCCGACGCGTCGATACACTGCGGGGTGAGCTTGTCCGACACGAGGTAGCTCTTGCGCGGCAGGCCCTCCAGGAAGCCGGCGAGCGCCTTCTCGGACGTGCCCATGCCGTAGGCGAAGGCGGTGTCCCAGAGGTTCAGCCCCGCGTTCATCGCCGCATCGAAGATGGGCTCGAGCTCAGCTGCATCGATGCCGCTGCCGAACGTCCCGTCGTTGCCCCAGGCCCATGCGCCCAGTGCGATTTTAGGGAATTTGGTGTCTGCCATGACGGTGTTCCTTTCGGCTGGTTTTTGCTTTGCTGACGTCATTGAAGAGGATTCTTCAACTTAAACCATGGTTTAAGTCAAGCGACAATCTGGAGCTTTTTGAAGATTCTTTATCGCGCCTTTGAAGGTGGTAATCAGATGAGTGCCGTTTCGGGCTTTCCGGAAACGTTGCCGCAGTTCAAATGCCGTACAGATCCACTCTCGCCCCATGCCCCTGTGCATCACTGCGGGCGTGTGGGCATATTCTCTCCAGCGGCATTCCGAAAAAGCGCAAAGAGGGCTGTTGCAAGTCGCTTGACGCGGGCAGGAAACGCGCCCTTTTCCGCTGGAGGGGGAGTTGCACGTCCTTCGCCCGCCCCGCATCCAGGAACATGTCCTCCGCCTGCTGCGCCGGCACGCCCAGCGCCCGTGCGTACGTGCGCATGACCAGGGCAAGCTCCTGTGGCACGTCGAACGGCAGACCGCTTATTCTCGACAGCTCGGACTTTGACCTGAAAAGGGCGCTCGACCAGCAAATTGAGCTCCTCGAGCTTCGTCGGGAG
>CACZQA010000076.1 GCA_902783175.1 uncultured Coriobacteriaceae bacterium | reverse complement strand
CCGACGCTCGCCAGCTTGTCGCGCAGGCGCTTGATGTGCGTGTCGACGGTCTTGGTCTCGACGACGTACTGCCAGTCCCAGGCCTCCTTGAGCAGCTGCTCGCGGCCCAAGACGGTGCCGGCGTGGCTCATGAGCGTGACCAGCAGCTCGAACTCGCGTGGGGTGAGCTCGATTTCCTTGCCGTTGTAGGTGGCACGGTGGCCGGCCTCGTCCAGGTGGATGCCGCTCACGTCGAGCACGCGCGCGCCCTCGACCGCCTCGGTGCCACCTTGGGGCGCGCGGCGCAGCAATGCGTGCACGCGGGCAAGAAGCTCGCGGATGCCAAACGGCTTGGCCAGGTAGTCGTCGCCGCCCAGCTCGAGCCCGACGACCTTGTCAAGCTCGGTGTCGCGGGCGGAAAGGAACAGCACCGGCACGTTGCTCTTGGTGCGGATGCGCCGGCATACCTCGTAGCCGTCGATGCCGGGGAGCATTACGTCGAGGATGATCAGGTCGTATTCCTTGCCGAGTGCCATCTCGACGGCGGTGTCGCCCGCATTGGCGATGTCCACCTCGTAGCCCTCTTTGGAGAGGTTGTAGCTCACGAAGTCCGTGATAGACGGCTCGTCGTCGACTACCAGAATCTTCTGCTCGTTGTTCTCGTCCATGTATGCCCCTTCCAGGGAACGGGCGCACGACGCGCCCTGTTACGTTTTGTTGTCATTGTACGCATCGGCGCAGGGGCAGAAGGTACGCTGTAACGAAACCGTAGCGTGTCCGGGCGGGGCGCGCGCAACAAAGCCAGCAAGGGAGTCTCATGCTTCTCACCGTCGACATCGGAAACACCCAAACGGCAATCGGGCTGTTCGAAGGGCCCGAGCTGCAGGGGCATTGGCGCTTTACCACGCGTTCGGTCGACACGGTGGACGAGATTCACTTCAGCTTGGCGGGTCAGCTCAGGCTCAGCGGCTTCGAGCTCGACGACGTCACCGACATGGTCATCGCCTCTGTAGTGCCCGTGCTCACCTTGAGCTGGGCGCAGGCGGGCGAGCGCATCACGGGCAAGAAGCCAATCGTGGTGGGGCCCGGCGTCAAGACGGGGCTCCCCATGCGCTACGACAACCCGGCAGAGGTCGGCGCGGATCGTGTCGCAGACGCCGTTGCCGCCATCAGCGAATACGGCGCCCCCGTGGTGGTCGTGGACCTGGGAACGGCGACGAACATCGAGGTCGTCGACAAGAAGGGACGCTTCCTCGGCGGCATTATCGCGCCGGGCCTTGGCATGGGGTCGATCATGCTGGCACAAAAGACTGCGCGCCTGCCAGAGGTCGAGCTCACCATGCCCGCCCACGTCATCGGAACCAACATGAACGACGCGATCCGCTCGGGCCTGCTGCGCGGCGAGGTCGCGCGCATCGACGGGCTCGTGCGCATGATCTTCGACGAGCTCGGCTACGAGGCGCCGGTCGTCGCGACGGGCGGCTATGCAAACGCGATCGCCCGGCTCTCCAAGACCATCACCGACCACGACCAGATTCTCACGCTCAAGGGTCTCAGGCAGATCTTCGAGCGCAACGAGTAGGAGACGAACATGGGATTCGGCAACAGCGCGAACGTGCGCGGAAAGATCAAGTACGGCGAGCGCGAGCAGTGCGACTGCACGGGCGACCTGTTCAAGCAGAAGATGCCGGCGGAAGTCGTCGACTATCTCGAGAGCATCGACATGCCGCCCAACGTATGCGCCTACCTGCACGACACCTTCAATGACATCATGCTCGAGGAGGCGCGGCAGGCGCAGTTCGTGAGCGATGTGAGCCATGAGATCCGCACACCGCTCACGGCCATTCGTGGCGCGGCGGAGACGCTCGCCGAAGGCGACGTCCCGCATGAGATAGCCCAGCGCTTCCTGCATCAGATCATCAGCGAGTGCGACCGTCTGACCCGTATGGCAAACGACCTGCTCACGCTGCAGAAAGCACAGGGGCAGGACATGGAGCTCACGCGCATCAACCTGCGCCAGGTCGCGGACAACTGCGCGCTGCTCATGCAGGGGCTCGTCGAAGAGCGCGGCGTCAACCTTGAGGTCGTGGGCGAGGCTCCGGACATCAACGGCAATGCCGATGCGGTCAACCAGATACTCGTGAATCTCATCGAAAACGCGAGCCGCTACGCGGGCGAGGGCGGGCACATCCGCGTCGAGATTGCCTCGTCGAGCAACGGGTACTCCGTCATCGCCGTCAAAGACGACGGACCCGGCTTTGGCGACGAGGTGCCCGAGCACCTGTTCGACCGCTTCTATCGTGCGGACCAGAGCCGCGCGCGCTTCAAGGGCAGCGGCAACAGCGGCTTGGGACTGGCCATCGTCAAGGCGCTCGCAGAGGCGATGGACGGCACGGTCGAGGCGGCGAACCTGCCCGACCATGGCGCGGTCTTCATCGTGGCCATTCCGAGCCTGCCTCCGGCGGACTGGGAAGAGACGGCGCCGTGCGCACGCCTGGACGAGACAATCGACAAGTCGGTGCTGAAGACCAACGGCTAGACGCTGCGATACTTCGCTCGCGTGACGCGACGAGCTGCCCCGCCGCCCCTGAGCGCAGTTCGCTGACATCCGATGCCTCCGCAGCTGCCCAGATACGCTAGTATGTGAGCACATCGATACGTCGAAAGGACCGAGAGCATGAAAGAGACGCGCACCGTCGTAACCGTACTGGGCAAGGACCGGAGCCGCATCGTCGCCACTATCGCAACGACGCTGGCCGACTGCGGTGCGAACATCGACGACATCCAGCAAAACGTCCTGGACGACATCTTCTCCATGACGATGCTGGTCACGCTCGACGAGGACGTGGCGCCGTTCAACAAGGTGCAGGAGCGCCT
>CACZQA010000075.1 GCA_902783175.1 uncultured Coriobacteriaceae bacterium | reverse complement strand
TTGAAGCCGAGCACGCACGGGATGCTGAGCAGCGCGAGCGCCACGCCGTTGCGCAGCACGGCCTGGCGGCGCGTCCAGCCCCAGCGGTCCATGGCCCAGGTGACGAGCAGCTCGAACACGCCTATGACCGTGGAGAGCGCCGCGAAGCTCATGAAGACGAAGAACAGCACGCCCCACAGGCTGCCGAGCGGCATCTGCCCAAAGACGACGGGCAGCGTCTGGAACACGAGCGACGGACCCGCATCCGGGCTCACGCCGTAGGCAAAGCACGCGGGAAAGATAATGAGGCCTGCCATGATGGCGACTGCGGTGTCCATGCCGACAGTCGACAGCGCCTCGCCCGTGAGGCTGCGCTCCCTGCCGATGCGGGACCCGAAGATCGCCTGCCCGCCCATGCCGACGGACAGCGTGAAGAACGCCTGCCCCATGGCAGCATAGACGGCGCTGCCAAACGTGCTGGCCCGCTCGCTGAGCGTGTCGCCCGCAAACAGATGGTTGAAGTCGGGCATGAGGTAGAACGCGATGCCGTCCGCCGCGCCGGGCAGGGTCACCGCGCGGATGCACAGAATGATGAGGATGACGAACAGGGCCGACATCATGAACTTGGTGATGCGCTCGACGCCCTTCTCGATGCCGAGGGCGCAGACGAGCATGCCGATGGCCACGGTGACGAACATCCAGGCAAGCATCTCGGAGGGGTTGCCCACCATTGCGCCAAACGCCAGAGCAGAAGTCGAGGCATCGGCGCCGTCGAACATGCCCGACCCCAACTTGAAGATGTAGGCGAGCATCCACCCGCAGATCGTCGTGTAGAACATGAGCAGAAGCATCGAGCCCACGTAGCCCCATGGGGCAAACCACTTGAAGCTCTTGCCGGATGGCAGGACGTCAAACGCGCGCGCCGTCGATTTCTGGCTCGCGCGGCCGACGGCAAACTCCATGACCATGATGGGCAAGCCGAGCACGAGCAGAAAGACGAGGTACAAGATGATGAATGCCGCGCCGCCGTACTGGCCGACGATGTAGGGGAAGCGCCAGACGTTTCCCAAGCCGATTGCGCAGCCTGCAGCCACAAATAAAAACCCGAGGCGCGACTTGAAATGCTCGCGGCCCTCGGGTGCCGATTCTTGCCCCTGTGCCATGGTGATACTCCCCGTGCATGCGTCTTGCAAATGTCGCGATTGTACCAGAAGCAAGATAATGCGAGCCACGGGACGAACGACCGACGGCCTACGGCAGAAAGCGCTCGGGCGACCTGCGTTGGTTCTACTCCCACATGTAGCCGACACCGCGCACGGTACGCAGGTGGGAGGCGAGCTCGTTTCCGAGCTTGGCGCGCACGCGGCGCACGTGCACGTCGACCGTGCGCGAACCCCCGTAGTAGTCAAAGCCCCACACGCGGCTCAGCAGCGCGTCGCGCGAATAGGCATGGCTCGGGTGCGTCACGAGAAACGCGAGCAGCGCATACTCGAGGTACGTGAAGTCGACGGGCTGGCCATCGACGATTACCTGGTAGGTCGACAGGTTGATGGCCATGGACCCGAACGTGATGAAGTCGCTGCTCGAGACCTCCTCGCCCGGCCACAGCAGATGGCGCATGCGCACGACGAGTTCTTCATCCGGAGAGCTCGGCAAGACGAAATCTGCCGCGACGTGCGTGGGGAGCCGGAGCACCTTGAGGGCATCGGGGTCGACGACGAGCAGAACCGCGGTCCCCTCCACGGTCTGCAGGGCCTTTTCCAGATCCGAGAGGCTGGCGGCGCGTGCCGCGTCGACGCTGCAGATGACGAGGTCGACGCTGGGCAAGTGCTCCGCAACGTTGGTGGGGAGGCAGACGTCGAAGTCTGCGTCAAGCTCTGCGACCGCCTTTTGGTAGCGGGCGTACCCCTGCATATTCTCCTGTACGTATAAAACGCTTTTCCGATGCAAAATATGCTCTTTCCCTATCAGTGCCTACAGAATCGGGAAGTTCCTGTCGATCTCCCACTGCGTGACCTGGGCCTGGTACTCACGCCACTCCTCGCGTTTGTTGTCCACGATGAACTTGTGGAGCCGCTCGCCGAGCACCTCTTTCATGAGCTCGGATTCTTCGAACAGGGTGACCGCCTCGCCCAAGTCGCCCGGCAGGACCGCATAGCCGTTGCGGCGCAGCTCGTTTCGGCTCATGTCGGTGAAGTCGTCCGTGATGGGCTCGGGGAGCTCAAGACCGTCTTCGATGCCCTTCAGGCCGGCGCCGAGCAGCGCGGCAAACACGAGGTAGGGGTTGCACGAGGAGTCCGCGGCGCGGTACTCGAAGCGGACCGACTCGGACTTGCCGCGCTTGAACAGCGGCACGCGCACAAGCGCGCTGCGGTTGCTGCGCGCCCACGAGACCGAGAGAGGCGCCTCGAACCCGGGGACGAGACGCTTGTACGAGTTGACGTACTGGTTGGTGAGCAGCGTGAACTCGGGCGCGTACTTGAGCTGACCGGCCATGTAGTGCTTTGCCAGCTCGGAAAGCTCGAACCCCTGCGGGTCATCGGGATCGTAGAAGGCGTTCTCGTCGTTGCGGAACAGCGACTGGTGCACGTGCATGCCGCTGCCGTTGTAGTCGGGCATGGGCTTGGGCATGAAGCTCGCGTGCACGCCGTGCTTGAGGGCGATCTCCTTCACGACGAGGCGATACGTCATGACCGCGTCGGCCATCGAGAGCGCATCGTCATAGCGCAGGTTGATCTCCTGCTGCGAGGGCGCTGCCTCGTGATGCGAGTACTCGACGGGAATCCCCATCTTCTCCAGGGTGAGGATCGTGTCGCGGCGCAGGTCGGAGGCCATGTCGTCGGCGGTCAGGTCGAAGTAGCCGGCGTAGTCGATCGGCTCGGGCGTCTTGTTGTTCTTGAAGTAGAAGTACTCGACCTCGGGGCCGACGTTCATGACGTAGCCGGCATCTGCCGCCTTCTTGATCATGCGGCGCAGCACGTAGCGCGGGTCGCAGTCGAACTGCTCGCCTTCGGGCGTGCAGATGTTGCAGAACATGCGGGCGACGCCGTCGTCCTTTGGCCGCCATGGCAGGACCTGGAACGTGCGCGCGTCGGGAAACGCGAGCATGTCGGACTCGGTGCTGCGGGCAAAGCCCTCGATG
>CACZQA010000074.1 GCA_902783175.1 uncultured Coriobacteriaceae bacterium | reverse complement strand
CTCTCCAACGCGGTCAACCTGACCGACGGCCTGGACGGCCTTGCCGGGGGCACCATCACCATCACCATGTTCTTCATGGCGGCCATCGCCTTCATGGCAGACCAGCTCGACCTTGCGGTCTTTGCCGTCGCGGCGGCGGGCGCCTGCGTCGGCTTCCTGTGGTTCAACTGCTACCCGGCAAAGATCTTCATGGGCGATACTGGCTCGCTCGCCCTCGGCACCGCGTTCGCGGCCATCGCCGTCATCACCAAAACCGAGCTGTTCAGCATCATCATCGGCTTTCTGTTCGTGGCAGAGGCCTGCTCGGTCATCATCCAGGTCGTGCATTTCAAGCGCACGCGCAAGCGCGTCTTCCTCATGGCGCCGATCCATCACCACTTCGAGAAGACGGGCTGGTCGGAGACGACGGTCGTCATCCGCTTCTGGATCATCTGCGGGCTTTTCGCCGGTTTTGGGTTTGCCATCTACTTCTGGTCGCTTCTCTAGGGGGATCTGTTCGATATGTCGCAGTCTGTTTGCATTCTCGGTATGGGGCTTTCCGGAGCCGCCGCGGCCCGCTGCGTGCTGGAGCGCGGTGACGAGGTCACCATCTACGCCGGAGGCAAGAACGCAAAGACGCTCGCGGCAGCGCAGCCTTTCATCGAGCGGGGCGTTCCCGTCTTCTTCGACACAGAAGAGGTCGAGGGGCATTTCGACCTCTGCGTCGTGAGCCCGGGCATTCCGCAGGTCTCCGCGTTCTACCAAAGCGCGCTCAAGGCAGCCGACAAGCTCGTCAGCGAGCCCGAGCTCGCATGGAGCATCTCTCCGCAGGACTGGGTGGCGGTGACCGGCACGAACGGCAAGACCACCACCACGACGCTCATCGCGCACCTGCTCGACGAGTGCGCGGGCGGCGCGCTTGCCTGCGGCAACACCCAGCAGATCACCACGCTCGCCGCGGTGGGCATGCGTCCCGCCGGCGCCTACATCTGCGCGGAGGTGTCGTCGTTCCAGCTCGCCTCCACCGTCGACTTCAAGCCCCGCGCCGCGGTGCTGCTCAACATCACGTCCGACCACCTCGCCTGGCATGGCGGGCAGCAGGCCTATGCAGATGCCAAGCTGAAGCTCTTCGCGAACCTCGGCCATGGGCAGACCGCCGTTATCACCGAGGAGGTTCCCTCGTTCGACGAGGTCGTGACGTCGCTGCGCGCGCGCGGCGTGCGCGTCGTGACGGTCGGCGCCCGAAGAGATGCCGACTGCGCCTATCTCTCCGATGACGGGATGCTCGTCTACGTGGACGGGGCCGGCGCGGCACACGAGCTGGTCGCCGCATCCGCGCTGCAGATCAAGGGCGCCCACAACGTCGAGAACGCCCTGTGCGCGGCGAGCGTCGCGCTCGATCTCGGGTGCGCTGACGACGACGTCCGCGCATCGCTTCTGACCTTCGCGCCGCTCGAGCATCGCATCGAACCTGTGGGCGAGGTTGCCGGCGTCGGCTTTTTCGACGACTCGAAGGCGACGAACACCGACGCGACCGTGAAGGCGCTCACCGCGTTTCCCGGCCGTAAGGTCGTGTTGCTGCTCGGTGGCCGCGACAAGGGGACGAGTCTCGACGAGCTCGTCGCCGACTGCGCCGAGACCTGCAGTGCGGTTGTCTGCTACGGCGAGGGCGGCCAGCGCTTCTACGATGCGTTCGCCGACTCTCCGGTGAAGCGCGAGCTTGTCCCGGGCATGCGCGACGCGTTCGCGGCAGCCTGCAAGCTGGCCAACCCGGGCGAGGCCGTGCTGCTGTCACCTGCATGCGCGTCGTTCGACGAGTTCAGCGGCTTCGTCGAGCGCGGCAACGTGTTCAAGCAGCTCGTGCGCGATTTTGCCGCGCAGCAGGAGTAGCATGCGCGGGAAGTCTCGGGACAAGGGCGACAAAGGCACGGCATCGAGCTCAGCTGGCAGGGGCAAGCGACGCGCCAAAAGCTCCGACACCCGCACTGCGAAGGGCAAGGCGGACAGCAAGCGGAGCGGCAACGTGAAGCCGAGCAAGCGCGGCAGCGTCGTCAAGCGCATACGCCAGTCCAGGTTCATGAAGGAGCCGGGGCGCATCATGGGCCCGCGGCTGCTGTTCATCGCGAGCGTCGCGGTGCTGCTCACCTTTGGCCTGATCATGGTGTATTCTGCCTCCTCCATCACCGCCTATAACGATTTCCACGACGCGGCGTACTACGTCAAGCGCCAGGTCATGTTCATGGCTATCGGCATCGTCGCCTGCATCGTATGCGCGAAGATTCCCTACCGCTTCTGGTGCAATCCCACCGTGTTCGTCGTGCTGTGGTTCATCACCGTCTTGCTCCTGACGGCCACCGCGTTTGGCCTCGGCGTGAGCGCGCTGGGCGCCGAGCGCTCCATCATGATCGCCGGCTTCGCGCTCCAGCCTGCGGAGTTCGCGAAGATCGTCATACTCATGACCTGCGCCTCGCTGTTCGAGCTCTGGCACGAGGGCAAGTTCGAGTTCAAGCACTTCATCGGCAT